>JAQGKN010000416.1 GCA_028290085.1 Hyphomicrobiales bacterium | reverse complement strand
GGATGGCTATCGGCAGAATCCTTCGCTGCGGACAGGTCCATTGAGTCCGGCCATCGCAAAGACGTCCGAGAAGGACATCGTCGTCGCCGCGCGTCGCATGATCCGCGCCCGAGGGGTCGACGCACTCACCTTGCGCGATGTGGCGGAGGCCGTCGGCATCCGTGCGCCCTCGCTCTATAAGCGTTTTAAAGACAAAGCGGCGCTGCTTCAAGCTGTGAAGACCGATGCGCTGGGGCGGTTTGAGGAGGCGCTCCGTCTGGCAGCAGAGGGACACCCGCCGCCGCTCGCCTTTATCAAGCTCGCGACCGCCTATCGGGATTTTGGGCGGCGCCGGCCGGAGATCTACCGGCTGATTCACCGTCCAGAGCTAAAGGCGGCGGGTCTGGAGGCGGAGCGGACTGCTCTGGTGCCGGTGGTGGAGGTGATCACGGCACTTGTGGGATCTGGCCATGCTTTGGCAGCAACGCGTTGCGCGACCAGTTTCCTGCACGGTTTTGTCGCTCTGGAGATCGAAAACCATTTTCAGGATGCCGGATCGACCGACGAGGCCTTCACTTTTTCCGTTTACGTCGTTCTCCAGGGGCTGGTGAATAGCGCCGCGCGGTGACGTCTGCTCAGCGCGCGTTGAGATTGATGATCGGTGTGATGTTGCCGCCGTTGCAGGTGTAGCAGCACTCCTGACAGACCTGTTTGCCACTGGAGCTGACGCCCCAGAAATGGGCGGCGTCGCCCTTGACCGTTCCCCCGTAGCAGATGCGCTCGCCCGAGACGCAACTCAGTTTGTAGCTGGTGACGTTATAATCACGCAGCACATAGACGCGGCCGGGCCTCGGCCAGACCGTTTGGCGGTTCTGGGAGTAGAAGGCGACATCCACGGCGTATTTGGAAAAGCTCCGCAATCTGAAGGTCATGCTGTCGGCACTTGCAGCGCTGGCGAATAAGGCGGCCATGATCATCCCCGAGAGCACGGCGACGGTCCAGCGTTTCAGTCTCGGCATGGCTTCCCCCAGAAGGTCTCACTTCCATTGAATGATGGGCCAAGGTCGCACAGACGCGCTTCATTGCAAAGTCCATGCTTGCGCAGTGGCTACTTGGTGATGCTTGGCAAAATAAGCGGCGCCTGCGACGAGATGCCCGTAACCTGCGTTGCACCGGAAAGGCGGACCCGATGCGTTCGGCTAGCCTAGAATGCTCACGGTCGTCACGATTCGTTGTCATAATGGTGCCGCGGGCCAGAGGAGCGGATAATGCCGATGTTCGATTTCGACAGGTCGTGGCGAGAGGCCATCGCCCTTATCGATCAGGTGAAAGCCAAGGTGCGCCAGATCGAGGAGGAGCAATCGACTCTCGATGTGAAACGCGATCTGGCGCGCTGGCTGGAGCGGATTGAAATGCTGAGCGCCGAACTCGCCGATATGCGCGAGGAGGCTAATCGCGGGGGCGGTTAGAGGCGGGCCAACTGGCCGCTTGGAAGAGGCGTTCCGGTCTGATAGTTGGAGGATCGGCCACCGCTACGAAAGTAGCGGCTCAAGCTGCATCCTTAAGAACAGCACGCCCCACCAACCAGCGAGGATCCCATGCCGCATGACGCCCCCTCCCATTGGCACGAGCCGAAGGCTGGCGAAAACGCCGGTCTCGGCAAGTTTGCCCGCCCTGCGATGCCCTATGACAAGTTCATGGAATCCGAGGGTATCCCGGTTTATCGCGATATCGGCGTGCGGACGGTCCTCGACCTCCCCCTGCAGCCGTGGAAGCGGCTCGGCGGACGCGGTAGCTATATCCAGCTGTTTGGCACCGAGGGCCTCTGGGGTTCCTATGTCGTCGAAGTGCCGCCGGGCGGCGCGCTGAACGTCGACAAGCACATGTATGAGAAGGTCGTGTTCGTCGTCGACGGCCGCGGTTCAACGGAAGTCTGGAAGGACCCGTCCAAGAAGCAGACGTTCGAATGGCAGAAGGGCTCCTGCTTCACCATTCCGCTGAACGCCAGCCATCGCTTCGTGAACGCGACCAACACCCCGGCGTTGCTCTATTGCGGCACCACCGCGCCGAACGTGATGAACCTGTTCGACAACAGCAACTTCATCTTCAACAGCGACTTCGACTTCACCGACCGCTACACGGGCGCCGATGATTTCTTCAAGTCGGTCGAGGATGTAGAGCCCGATCCGGTGCGCGGCCTCGCCATGCGCCGTACCAACTTCATCCCCGATCTCGTCAATTGCGAGCTGCCGCTCGATAACCGCCGTTCGCCGGGCTATCGTCGCGTCGAGCCGCACATGGCCGGCAACCGCTTCTACCTCTGGATCGGTCAGCACGAGACCGGCCGTTATTCCAAGGCCCACAAGCACATGTCGGCCGCTGTGTTGCTCTGCCTGAAGGGCAAGGGCTACACCTACACTTGGCCGGCGGAACTGGGCATGAACCCCTGGGCTGACGGCAAGGGCGAGTTCGTCAAGCAGCAGAACTATGAGTACGGCGGTCTCGTCTCGGCGGCTCCGATGTCGGGTGACTGGTTCCACCAGCATTTCGGCATCAGCAAGGATCCGCTGCGCGTCAGCGCCTGGCACGGCCCGAACAACCAGCGTTCGCGCAAGGCTGGCCGTCCCGGCGAAGCACTGATGGATTACGGCGCGATCGACCTCAAGAAGGGCGGCAGCGCGATCCCCTATTGCGACGAGGATCCCTATCTGCGTCAGGAATTCGCACGCCGTCTTGCCGAAGAAGGCATCGAGTCGCGCATGAAGCCTGAGTTCTACGCGGATGCCGCCGCTGGCGACGCCGTCGGAAACATCATGTAAGCATCGGCGCCGAATGGCGTGAATTGTCCCGGCGGGCCTCAGGGCTGCGCCGGGATTTTTTTGTCACGAGTGCATGGCGCTCTGGCTGCGGGCGGAGAGATGCAGGCGCATGTTTTCCGCCCAGGGCTCGTCCGGCACATGCTGCGCCACGTCGCCCCGTGTTCCGCAGGCGAGGCGCTTGGCAGCTCCAAAGCCGATGTGAAAGCTGGAACAGGAGGCGTTGGCCTCGACCGTTTGGTCGAAGGCAGGGCTCTCCTGATCTGCGCAGCGCGCATCCTGAGCCGCGAAAGCGCGACAATTTCCACAAACTTTGAGGTCGGGGGTAGTGGACTCACGCGTGGCCATGGAGCATCTCGCATAGGGACATCTGCTTCCAGATGCTGGCACGTTCCCATTTCCGGACGGTTCGACGGATGCGCGGAATTGCTGAGGATTTCGAAAGCCTTCATTAGCCATCGTTCGGCAAAACAGACGAGGCGTCTCACCGGTCGAGAGCGAGCAATTGCTTGCGCTGGGATTTGCTCACATAGCGCGACCGCGAAATATCGACGAAATCGTCCTCGCTGTGAGGTGTGCGTGACCCCACGAAGGTGCGCAGTCCGTTGGGCGTCATGACAATGTCGCCGGCGACCAGCGTATCGTCTTGCATGATCGCCTTCATGGGGTTGCCGCCGTTCTTGCAGCAGAGGGCTTCGACCTTCGCGGCCTGTGGCGTCGTGGTTGTCGCGTGGGCGCGGGGCGCGCGGCGTCGGCGCGGGGCCGCTTCATATTCCCCGTAGGGATTGCCGTAGCCATCATAGGCAGGCGGGGCGGAATAGACCCGCGCGCGCGCGCGGCCGAAGAGCTGATCGAGGAAGCCGGCCTGCACCCCGCTCGAGGTGCCAGCCAGCATCAGAAAGCCTGCTGCGCCGGCAAATCCACCGGCCAGAACGCGCCGCGTGCTGACGTTTCTCAAACGATTGCGCGCGAGTTCCATGGGCCTGTCTCCTGCCAGGTGCCGTGTGTTGACGCCTGTGCAACGTACCAGCGTGGAAATAGTGGGTGAGCTTACGCTTGACATCCTGGCACTCTGTGCGCAGGCGCACCTCTCGCGGGGGTCGACTGTTGCGATCACATCGTCGCGCGCGCTCCCACTCCGGCACGTAAACTGCTACGAGTGCGGCTGATCCCGGCAGAACGACGCAGGCTCAGTAGAGATGGAACAACTCAAGGCCCTCATCGTCGATGAAAGCCCTATCCGCGCCGCCATCATCGAGGAGGGCTTGCGTGAGGCCGGCTTCTCCGAGGTCGTGCGTCTCGACACGACCGTGCGGCTGATCGCGCGGATCGGCGAGATTGACCCCGATATAGTGGTCATCGATCTAGCCAACCCGCAGCGCGACACGCTGGAGCAAATGTTCCTCGTCAGCCGGCTCGTGAAACGGCCGATCACCATGTTCGTCGATCAATCCGATGCCGATCAGACGCGCGCGGCCATCGAGGCTGGTGTGTCCGCCTATGTGGTCGATGGATTGCGCCGCGACCGGGTGAAGAATATCGTCGAAATGTGCGTCACGCGCTTTCGCGCCTATGCCCGGCTCGAGGGCGAGCTGTCGCAGGCGCGCAATGCGCTTGAGGACCGCAAGACCATCGACCGCGCCAAGGCGATCGTCATGAAAGCGCGCGGGATTGGTGAAGAGGAGGCCTATGCCCTCCTGCGCTCGACCGCCATGAACAAGAAGAAGCGCATCGCGGAAATCGCGCGCTCCATCGTCACCGCCTCGGAGTTGCTGGGATGATCGATATCAGGATCGGCTATCTGCCCCTGACGGATGCGGCTAGCCTCATCGCCGCCGCCGATTTTGGTTTTGCGGAAAAAGAGGGGCTGCGGATCGAGCTTCAGCGCGATGTATCCTGGGCCAATCTGCGCGATAAATTGATCGTGGGGCATATCGAGGCCGCTCACATGCTTGCGCCGCTCGCCGTCGCGACGACGCTGGGGCTCGGGCAATTGCGAACGGCATTGCGCGCTATTTTCGTGCTCAGCGCGAATGGCAATGCGATCACGCTGTCCAATGCGCTGGCTGCGGAAGTGGCGGCCGTTCGCCCCGGTGCGCTGGATTCCTACACGGAGACGGCGCTGGCGCTTGGTGGCGTGGTTGCGCGGCGTCGTGCCGAGGGGCTGCGTCCGCTGACATTTGCTGCTGTCTTTCCGTTTTCATCGCACACCTATCTCCTGCGCCGGTTTCTCGCGCTGGGCGGCGTGGATTCAACCATCGGTGTCGAGATCGTCGTCGTGCCGCCGCCTTACATGGTCGATTGCATCGACAAGGGGCTGATCGACGGCTTCTGCGTAGGCAGTCCGTGGAATTCACTGGCGGTCGATCAGGGGCGGGGCGTCATCGTCGCGCTGGGCAGCGAGTTGATGCCCGACGCCGTCGAGAAAGTGCTCGCGGTTCAGGCTGGCTCATCGCTGATGACGGGACCAGCGGGACCCAAGCTGGTGCGAGCGCTCGACGCCGCCTCGCGCTTTGTCGCAGATCCTGAGCAGCGCCTGCGCCTTTCGGAGGCTCTGGCCCGCCCTGAGCGCTTCGATATGTCCGCCGAGGTGATCGGGCGCACCTTGTCGGGGGATCTCATTCTGGACGCAGATGGGCGCACGCGCCATGCGGCTCGCTTCATCCGTTTTGCGGGCGAGGGGCTCAACCGCCCCGATCCTGCAACCGGCAGCCTCGTCTATGGCGAAATGGTCGCGGCGGGCCAGGTGAAGCCGGGCGCCGAGGGCGCGCAGACCGCGGCACAGGTGTTCACCCGCGAAGTCTACGACCGTAGCTTTGCCTGATCCTGCTGCGCTGCACAAAAATTCAGCATTCGCCTGACATCCTCCACCGCAGTGCGGGAATGAGAGGCAATTCGGCGTCTGTTGCGCACCCGCCGTCAGGCGCGCTTGCAGGATGAACCCCGTTTCTGGCAGTTGGCACGAAGCTTGTGTCCCTTACAGGCATCGGCAACGAAGCCGTTCCAGATTTCGGGAAGACCGACGACAGCAATGCCGCTGTCTCCACTCCATCCAAGGAGTGGAGCGCGGCATTTTTTTTGTCTGACCGGGCAATTGAGGGGACAGGACATGAGCAGCAAATTTCAGGGCAGCATGACCTCCATGGACATAAGCGCGACGCGCCGGTCGCTCCTGCGGGGAGCTGGCAGTGCCGCGGCACTTCTGGCCGCCGCCCGCGTCAGCCTTCCCGGCGGTGCCTTCGCTCAGGGCGCTGGCCCTGAAGTGAAGGGTGCCAAGATAGGCTACATCGCGCTGACCGATGCGGCGCCGCTGATCGTCGCGCAAGAGAAGGGCATGTTCGCCAAGCATGGCCTGCCCGAAATGGAAATCCTGAAGCAGGCGTCCTGGGCAGCCACCCGCGACAATCTGGTGCTGGGCGGCGGTAGCAACGGTATCGACGGCGCCCATATTTTGTCGCCGCTGCCTTATCTCATCTCCGCCGGCAAAGTGACGCAGAACAGCGTGCCCACGCCGATGGTCATTCTTGCCCGCCTCAACCTCGACAGCCAGGCGATTTCGGTCGCGCAAGAATACAAGGACACCAAGGTCGGTCTCGATTCCTCGCCCCTCAAGGAAGTTTTCGCCAAGAAGAAGGCCGAGGGCAAGGACGTGAAGATCGCCATGACGTTCCCCGGCGGAACGCATGACCTCTGGATCCGCTACTGGCTCGCTGCCGGCGGCATCGACCCCGACAAGGACGTCTCCACCATCGTCGTCCCGCCGCCCCAGATGGTCGCGAACATGAAGGTCGGCAATATGGACGCCTTCTGCGTCGGCGAGCCGTGGAACGAGCAACTCGTCAACCAGGGCATCGGCTTTACGGCCTGCACCACTGGCGAAATCTGGAAGAAGCACCCCGAAAAGGCGCTCAGCATGCGCGCCGACTGGGTCGAGAAAAACCCGAAGGCCGCGCTCGCCATGCTGATGGCCGTTATGGAGGCCCAGCAATGGTGCGACTCCATGGCCAACAAGGACGAGATGGCGACCATTCTTGGCAAGCGCCAATGGTTCAATGTGCCGCCTGTCGATGTGCTGGGACGCCTGAAGGGCGACGTGAACTACGGCAATGGCCGTGTCGCGAAAGGCACTGACCTCTACATGAAGTTCTGGCAGGACCATGCGTCCTTCCCCTTCAAGAGCCATGATGCCTGGTTCCTCACCGAGGACATTCGCTGGGGCAAGTTCGAGCCGACGACCGATGTCACGGCCATGGTCGCCAAGGTCAATCGTGCCGACATCTGGCGAGAGGCCGCCAAGGCGCTCGGCGTCGCCGCCGCCGACATTCCGGCGACGGATTCGCGCGGCACGGAAACGATGTTCGACGGCAAGGTCTTCGATCCCGCCGATCCCTCCGCCTATCTGAAGTCCCTTGCGATCAAGCGCATTGCCTGAATATGCCGAACCTGGCGGCCGCCGTGCCGCCAGGCTTTTCCTGATTTCAACAAGCGAGACGAAGATGACACTCGCCGCCGTGAAAACCGAAAAGTCCGATGCGCCAGTTGTTTCCGCGGACGCCAAGGTGATCGCCTTCACTGGTGCTCCCAAGACCAGCTTCGCCAAGATGCTGCCGCGCTATGCGCGCAGCGTCGCCAGCAATGTCATTCCGCCGCTGATTACGGCAGCTCTCCTGCTGCTGATCTGGCAGATCGCCTTCGGCCGCGCAGGCGCCACGCTGCCCTCACCGACGCAGGTGTGGAAGGACGCAAAGGATCTGATCGTCGACCCCTTCTTCGTGTCGGGGCCGCAGGACATCGGATTGGGCTGGCGCACGCTGACCTCCCTGCAGCGCGTTGGCATCGGGTTCAGTGTCTCGGCGGTCGTCGGCGTGCTCGTCGGTACCCTCGTCGGACAATCGGTCTGGGCGATGCGCGGGCTCGATCCGATTTTCCAGATCCTGCGCACAGTGCCGCCGCTGGCATGGCTGCCGATTTCGCTCGCCGCGTTCCGCGACAGCTCGCCGTCGGCGATCTTCGTGATCTTCATCACCTCGATCTGGCCCATCCTCATCAATACCGCAGTGGGCGTCCGCAACATCCCGCAGGATTATCGCAACGTCGCGCAGGTGCTGCGGCTGAACACGTTCGAGTTCTTCTGGAAGATCATGCTGCCCTCGGCCGCGCCCTACATCTTCACGGGTTTGCGCATCGGCATTGGCCTCGCCTGGCTCGCCATCGTCGCCGCTGAAATGCTCACAGGGGGCGTCGGCATCGGCTTCTTCATCTGGGATGCCTGGAATTCCTCGCGCCTGTCCGACATCGTCGTCGCGCTCTTCTACATCGGCATCGTCGGCTTCGTGCTCGACCGTATC
This sequence comes from Hyphomicrobiales bacterium, assembly GCA_028290085.1. Taxonomy (GTDB): domain Bacteria; phylum Pseudomonadota; class Alphaproteobacteria; order Rhizobiales; family Beijerinckiaceae; genus Terripilifer. The sequence continues at coordinate 2,648 of JAQGKN010000416.1, read as the reverse complement.
GTTGGCGCGGTCGGCTCGCTCATCACCCGCGGCACCGCTGCAAGCTGAGGAGATCATCATGTCCGCTTATCTCAAGCTCGATCATATCAGCAAAAGCTTCCGTCGCGGTTCGACTGAAACGGAAGTGCTGCGCGACATCAATCTCTCCATCGAAAAAGGCCAGATCGTCTCGATCATCGGCCACTCGGGCTGCGGAAAGTCCACGCTGCTCAATCTCATCGCGGGGCTCACACAGGTCACGACCGGCGGCGTTCTACTGGAAAATCACGAAGTCAATTCGCCGGGACCGGAGCGCGCCGTCGTCTTCCAGAACCATTCGCTGCTGCCGTGGCTGACCGTCTATGACAACGTGGCGCTGGCAGTCGACAAAGTGTTTGGCCGCAGCAAGTCGCGCCGCGAGCGGAACGACTGGATCATGCACAACCTCGATCTCGTGCAGATGACGCATGCCAAGGACAAGCGCCCGACGGAAATTTCGGGCGGCATGAAACAGCGTGTCGGAATCGCCCGCGCACTGGCCATCGAACCCAAGATTTTGCTGCTGGATGAGCCCTTCGGCGCGCTCGACGCTTTGACGCGCGCGCATCTTCAGGATTCGGTCATGCAGATTCATGCGAGCCTGAAAAACACGATGATCATGATCACGCATGACGTGGATGAAGCCGTGCTTCTGTCCGACCGTATCGTGATGATGACCAACGGTCCCTCCGCGACCATCGGCGAAGTGCTCACCGTGCCATTGGCGCGTCCGCGCAAGCGGCTCGATCTCGTTGCCGACCGTCAATATATCGCGGCGCGCGAAGCCGTTCTCAAGTTCCTCTACGAGCGTCACCGTTTCGTCGAAGCCGCCTGAGGATTTTCAGCATGTCCGAGAGCCTCGTTATCGTCGGAATGGGAATGGCCGCCGCGCGTCTCGTCGAGGAACTCTCGAGGCGCGCGCTGGGGCGCTATGCCATCGCGGTTATCGGCGCAGAACCGCGCCGCGCTTACAACCGCGTGCTGCTCTCATCGCTTCTGGCGAATGAAGTGGGCGAGGACGATATCGAGCTAAAGCCTGCGTCGTGGTGGAGTGCCAAGGGCGTCACCACGATTTTCGGGCGGCGCGTCGTCGCCATCGACCGCGAGGCCTCGCGCATCGCGCTCGACGACGGCACGTTCCTGCCGTTCTCGAAGCTGGTGCTGGCGACGGGCTCGGAGGCCGTGCGCCTGCCGTTGCCCGGCGTCGATCTGCCTGGCGTCATGACCTTTCGCGATTTCGGCGACGTGGATCGTATCCGCAAGGCGACGCATAACGGCGCGCGCGCGGTGGTGATCGGCGGCGGTCTGCTCGGGCTCGAAGCCGCGTCCGGGCTTGCGAAGGCAGGCGCCAAGACGAGCGTCGTGCATCTGATGGATCGCCTGATGGAGCGCCAGCTCGATCCCGCCGCAGCCTCGCTGTTGCGCGTGGATATGGAGCGTCGCGGCATGGACGTGCATCTGGGCGCGCAGACCAGCGCCATCGTCGGCACGGATCGCGTCGAGGGCGTGCTGCTGGGTGATGGCACCATGCTGCCCGCCGACATGGTTGTCATGGCGGTTGGCATTCGCCCGCAGGCGGAACTTGCCAAAGCAGCGGGGCTCGCAGTCGAACGTGGTATTGTCGTGGACGATGTTCTGGCCACGAGCGATCCGCGCATTCATGCGCTCGGCGAATGCGCGCAGCATCGCGGCATTGCCTATGGCCTTGTGGAGCCGGCCTACGAACAGGCGCGCGTCCTGGCCGCGCATATGTGCGGAACCTCCAGCGCCTATCATGGCAGCCTGACGGCGACCAATCTGAAAGTGTCCGGCGTCAGCGTTTTTTCAGCCGGTGACTTTCTCGGCGAAGCAGGCACGCAGAGCATCATCCTGCGCGACCCCGGGCTGCGCAGCTACAAGAAGCTCGTTCTGGCCCGCGACGAGGGTGTCACGCGGCTCGTCGGATGCGTCCTGTTTGGCGATACGCAAGACGGGCTCTGGTATTTCGACATGATCAAGGCCGGTACGCCGATCGACGCCTTGCGCGACGATCTCGTGTTTGGACGCATGCTCACCGAAAAACGTGCGGCTTGAGGCATCAAGATGAGCAATGATTTCTCACCAGAGCAGAAGCGCTATCTCGAAGGCTTCATGTCGGGCGTGCAGACCACGCGCTCCTTGCGTGGTGGTGCGGGGATGCCAGGTGAAAGCGTTCCGCAGGGGCCAGATAAAATCCATATGCTGGCGCAGGCGCGCACAGTCGCAGCTGGCGGCAAGCTCGCGGACCAGGAGAAGTGGAAGCGCGACGAACATCCCTTCGACGCCTATGCCCGCTTTCGCGATCAGGCAAAGGCCGGCGTTTATCCTAAGCCGGAGGACAATTTCCGCTGGCGTTATCACGGTCTCTTCTACGTTGCGCCAGCGCAGAACTCCTACATGTGCCGCATGCGCATCGCCAACGGCATTCTGAATGCGTGGCAGTTCGAGGGCGTCGCTGACATCGCCGAGCAGCTGGCTGGCGGCTTCGCGCATGTGACCACGCGCGCCAATCTGCAGCTCCGTGAAATTATCGCTGAAAATGCGCCCGATGTGGTCGAGGAACTCGTGGCGCTGGGCATTACCAGCAAGGGTTCGGGTGCCGACAATATTCG
>JAQGKN010000378.1 GCA_028290085.1 Hyphomicrobiales bacterium | reverse complement strand
GCGCGTCGCCGCCTTTCTCGACGAGACCACCGCGCTCGGCGTCGACGGAGTCAGCATATCGCCCGGATATGCTTATGAGCGCGCGCCGGATCGCTCGCACTTCTTGAACCGGCGCAAGACCAAGACGCTTTTCCGCGACATCTTCCGCCATGGACGCGGCAAGGCCTGGTCCTTTAATCAGTCGTCGCTCTTTCTCGATTTTCTAGCCGGCAATCAAACCTATCAGTGCTCGCCCTGGGGCAATCCGACCCGCAATGTCTTCGGATGGCAGCGACCCTGCTATCTGCTCGGGGAAGGCTACGCCGCTTCCTTCCGCGAACTCATGGAGGAAACAGACTGGGATGCGTATGGCGTCGGGCGCTATGAAAAATGCGCGGATTGCATGGTGCACAGCGGCTTTGAAGCGACAGCCGTCGCAGATTCAGTCAGCCATCCCATGAAGGCGCTCGGTGTCGCATTGCGCGGGGTCCGGGTCGAGGGCGCGATGGCGCCGGAGCCCAGTTTCGACGCGCAACGCCCCGCGCAAGACGTCTATGCCGCGCAGGTCGCCGCGAAACTACGAGAGTTCGAGCAGCCCGAAATGCGGTTGGAGGGCGGCCGCCGCCCCCGCGAGTGAACCGGTCCCGGCCCGCGCATCGCCCGCCAGGCCGTAGAGCGCGATCCATTGCGAAGGACGGGCGAAAAGGGCGAGCGCCCTTCTCCCAGCAATGCGCCCGTTTGGCGCAACGCAGTCCAGAACCCAGGACGGCAAGCTGCGCGAGGCTGGGTCGGCGACGGCGCGTAGCGACGCGAAACGCAGGCCGAAACGCACCGCTGCCGCCGCCGCGATCCCCGATTCCATATCGACAACACAGGCACCGGATTCGCGGTAGAGCCGCTGCTTCGCTTCGTGCGTGAATGCGGGCGACGCGAGGCTGACGGTCCGTCCGCGCCTCGCCTGCGGACAGGAGCGCAAGAGCCCCTCCAGCCATTCCAGATCGGTCGCGTAAATCGCGCCGTCGCAAAGGACGGACTGCGCGGCGATCAGGTCACCGGGCCGGAGCGCAGGATCGAGTCCGCCTGCAAGACCAAAGCTGAGAAGCCCGGCGTAACCGGCCTCGGCCGCCTTCGACAACGTCCGCTCGAGGCTCGCGCGGTCGCCGCAACAGGTGACGGCCCCCGCTCGCGCGGCGATCCGGGCCTCGAAAGCAAGGCCCGTGACGGCGAGCACCGCTGGATGTCTCGCGCCATTCATGGGGCGGCCGGTGTCGGCAGACTACAGCGCGCATTCCAATAGCGCGCCAGCGCCATCAACGGAAAATAATGCGGGTAGCCGTGATAGCGGAGGTAGAAGACGCGAGGAAAGCCCGTGCCGGTATAGGCCTGTTCTGACCACGAGCCATTCGCGTCCTGCCGCGCAAGCAGATAGTCGATGCCGCGTTCAACCGGATCGCCAGCGGCGCCCGCAGCCATCAAGCCGAGAAGCGCCCAGGCCGATTGCGACGGCGTGCTCGGCGCCGGACGATGGCCATCCGCATCGAGCGCGTAGCTCTCGCAACTTTCGCCCCAGCCACCATCCGCATTCTGGATCCTCATCAGCCACGCCGCCGCGCGCCGGATTTCCGGCGCATTCCGGTCGACGCCCACCGCAGCGAAGGCGGCGAGTGCGGACCATGTTCCGTAGATGTAATTCACGCCCCAGCGCCCGAACCATGATCCGTCGGCGCGTTGCGTTCGACGCAGATTGTCGAGGCCATGCGCGACCCGCATTGCGTCGCGCCGATCGGCGACGGTACTCAGCGCGGCGACGCAACGTCCCGTCAGGTCCGGCGAGGGCGGATCGAGCAGCGCCCCATGATCGGAGAAGGGAATGTTGTTGAGGTAGAGGTACGTATTATCCGCATCGAAGGCGGCCCATCCTCCGTCGCGACTTTGCAGGCCGGCAATCCACTCGCGCGAGCGCGCAATCGCTTCGTCATAAATATCGAGTTCTGACGTGCGCACACGGCACATCGCCATGGCGATCACGGCGGTGTCGTCGAGATCTGGATAATGCGGATTGGCATATTGAAAGGCCCATCCGCCGGGCCGCACCTGTGCGCGCGTCACGCACCAGTCGCCGCGCACGTCGAGTTCCTGTCTCGGCAGCAGCCACGCGAGCCCGGCGCGCGCAGCGGCGATGTTCTGCGGCCCGCCGCAGTCGAGCAGCGCGTGGCAAGCGAGCGCGGTGTCCCACACCGGCGAGACGCAGGGCTGGCAATAGGCTTCGTCCTCGCTGACCATGAGAAGCCGGTCGAGCGCGGCGCGGGCGGTGCGGCGCTGCGGATCGTCGGGGCCGCGCCCGAGCGCCTCAAACATCAGGACGGCGTTGGCCATGGCCGGAAAGATAGCGCCCAACCCGTCTTCTCCGTTCAGCCTCTCCTCGACAAAGGCGACCGCGCGGGCCAAAGCCGCCGCGCGCAGCCGCCGGGGCGAGACTCGCTCGAGGCTGCCGAGCGCCTTGTCGACGCCGGCGAAGAAGGCGAAACAGCTTCGGCTTTGATGCGGCGCGCGACCGATCGCGCCGATGTCGCTTGGACTTCCGACGAACAATTCGTCGAGCGCTATTGGGATAGAGCGGCTTTGCGGCCGCAGGGTCTGCACGACGAGAAGCGGCACGAGCACCGTGCGCGCCCAGTAGGAAATTTTCGAAATGTGAAAAGGCGACCAGCGTGGGAGCAGCATGATTTCCACGGGCATGCGCGGCGTCGCCGACCAGGGGACGATCCCGAACAGGGCGAGCAGGATGCGTGTGAAGACGTTGACCCGCTCCGCGCCGCCTTTGTCGAGCACGGCCTTGCGTGCGCGGCGCATGGGGTCTGAGTCCGGATGTTCGCCCATCGCCTTGAGGGCGAAATAGGCCTTCACCGTCGCGCTCACGTCGTCCTGCCCGCCGAAGAACAGCGGCCAGCCGCCGTTGGCTGTCTGACGCCGCTTCAGATAGGCAGCGATCTTGCGCTCGAGTTCGGGTTCGGGCGTCTCGCCGAGATAGCGGCGGAGCAGGACGTATTCGGCCGGGATGGTGGCGTCGGCTTCGAGTGGATAGGACCAGTGCCCGTCCGGGCGCATGTCGGCGCGGAGTGCCGCCGCTGCGCGTTCAATGGCCATTGCGAGCAACGCGTCGGGCGATCTGTCCGAAGGGGCCTCGCCGGCGAAGGATGTCGCGCGCATCGGGTGGTCCTGCATCCCGCTCATGCGCTTTGCTCCATGCCAAGCGCCATGCGCGCGGCGCTGCGCCCCGAGCGGATCGCGCCTTCGATCGTTGCCGGCAGGCCGGTGTCCGTCCAGTCGCCGGCGACGAACAGATTTCGCCACGCCGTCGCGGTTCCAGGTCTGCGCTTCTCCTGTTCCGGCGTGGGCGCGAAAGTCGCCTTGCGCTCGCGGATCACGCGCCAGGGCGGTATCGCTTCGGGCAGTTCGGTCACGGTCGCGACCTCACGCCAGACTTTTTTGGCGAGATCCTCTTGCGGTGTCTTCAGCCACTCGGCTGCATCGCTGATCGTGACGCAGATGCGGTCGGGGACGGCAAAGATCCATTGCGTCGCGCCATTCAGGACGGCGGTGACGGGCGCGAGCCTCGACGCGCGCCCAGTGAGGAAATGGATGTTGGCGATCGCACGGAACTCGCACGGTGTCGTCAGTCCCGGGACAAGCCGCGCGGCCACGTCCGGCGGGGTCGCGAGCACGACGACATCGCCGGGCGCGACGTCCATGGTCTCCGCGTCGAATTCGAGGCCAACTACCTGACGTCCGTCGAAATGCAAGGCGCGCAGCCGACGTCCGAAGCCGACGCTTGCACCACGTTCTCCGATGAAGGCGAGCGCGGGATCGACGAATGCGTTCGACAAGCCGCCCGGCGCGTAGAGCGGCCGACATGATCGGGCACCACCCCGGAAGGCCTCGCGCAAGACCCTTCCGGCCAGTGGCGCCGAGCATTCCGCAGGATCGTTGTTGAGCGCAGCCAGCAGGAAAGGACGCAAAAGCGCATCATAGATGCGCGCGGACGTGATACCCGTTTCGGCCAATGTGCGGGCGCGCCTGGGCCAGAGGAGTTTCAGCGCGGGAAGATAGTCGCGGGCCCTGGTGCGCGGTGCCCGGCGCGCGGAATCGAAGATCCACCATGGCGCCGCACCCTCACCAATCTCCAGCGTCCAGCACTCGCCGCTGGCGAGGTCGACGAATGGGTATTTCGCGCGCGCGGGGCCGGTGAGACGGTCGCGTGCTCCAATCTTGCCGAGATAGGCCTGGGCTGCGCCGTTTCCGGAGAGTAGGAGATGATTGCCGTTG
>JAQGKN010000547.1 GCA_028290085.1 Hyphomicrobiales bacterium | reverse complement strand
CGGCTTCGTAACGGCCATCGCCGCCGATGCCGGGTCGCTGGAAAGCGCCGGCGTGCAGCTCGATAAATTCGTGCAGATCCCCGTGCGTGTCGCAGGGTCGCAGGATGGAGCCGCGCGCTGGCTGATGGACCTCCTCGAGACGCCAAAAGCGCCTGAGCATGCTGCGTTGGACGCGACCCATTCGCGCCTCGACGAAAAGCTGGACGGCGGCGAAACCACGCTTCTGGCAACGCTCGCACCGCTGGCTGGCGCCTCACCGCGCGAAATCAAGCGCTTCGCCAATCTCTACAGGCTGGCCCGTGTTTCGAGCGCGGATCGGCCCGTCCTGGCTCTCATGCTGGCGATTGCCGTCGGCGGGAATTCCGCGGAGCGTGACGGGTTGCGGCAGGCTCTGAACGCGTCGGGCCCGACACTCATGGCACGCGCAGGCGACGAGCGCCTCGCATGGGCCCTTGCGGCGGTCGAAAGCCAACGCGGCGCTCCCGTCGACATGACGGCGGCGCGCACAGCCCACAGCCTGGCCGAAACCTTCAGCCTGCGTGCCTGAGCGTCAAAGGCGCCGCCAAGGCCGTCACGAACCCTTCTTCGCGACGGGCAGACACGCCGGTAATGGTCGAATAAGCCCCAAGCTGAAGCGACCATTCCGGCGTCAGGCTGTAAACCATGCTGCTCTGCATCTTGGCGCCGCGCGGCGTCGTCCCTGCGATCCGCCCGCCCATGGACCACGTGCCGAAAACCTGCCAGAGGGCGAGAAGGCGCGGGCTGTATTGCGTGCCGATTGTCAGGTCGACATGCGCCTCGTCGGCAAAGACCCCACTGCGTCGAACATAGGCCGCTGACGTATCAACGAAGCCCGTGAAGCCGAACAGGCTGTAAGGCATGGCACTCCCCAGCCGCACTTCGGCTTGCGTCTGATTCTCGCCCACAAGCCGTGAGTCGGGCTGCACTGGCAGCCGTACGAGTACCTGGGCCGAGAAGACGATGTCACCATAGGTCGCAAGGCGCGTGCGGGCGCCGACGTCGAGAAGCCCGAGGCCCCTGGCTCGCACGGGTTCGGAGCCTGTCGTTCGGACATCACGCAGAGTGGGCATGACGATCAATGTCGTGTCGGCGGTGTAGCCATATTCGACGAGCGTCGAGAGCTCGAACTTCCGATAGCCTGTGACGCTCCGCAGCAGCCCACGCGAATCATATGAGAGGGCACTCTGCGTGTAGTTGCCCGAGGCGATGACGATCCCCTCGCCCTGCGCTTGCAAGAACGATCCTGCATGAGCTGAGGAAACGGAATCGAGCGCGAGCGGACAAAACGCCGCGAGAGTAAGAACAAAACAAGAATTCAAGCGCAAATACATCATGAAACACGTAATCGGCAATAGTCTTCCGCAACGGCTTATACTGTACATCAAAGCTTGATCTTTACAATAGTAATGCAGTTTTCCCCGGCGCCCGAATGCGCCTTTCGGCCTCGTTGCCAAGAGGGCACCCTTGCGCCATTGTGCGCGCGACGTCGGCAAATGCCGGTTCAGGATGCGCGAAATGACCTATCTCGACTTCGAAACGCTTGACGGAACGCAGCTGCAGCGTGATCCCTTTGAATGGCTGATCGTCGAGAATTTCATTCGCTCCGAGCAGTTCGGCAATGTCTCCGCCGATTTCCCCAAAGTTCCCGGACCGGGCTCGCACCCGCCTGCGGAGCTCTCGATCCAGGGCCATTTCGCAGCCCTGATGAAAGAGCTTCAGGGCGACGCCTTTCGCGCGGCCATCGAGAAGAAGTTCGATATTGACCTGACGAACCGCCCGACCATGTACACGGTGCGCGGCTTCGTGCGTCAGCGCGACGGCGAGATCCACACGGATTCCAAGACGAAGCTCATCACCGTCCTGCTCTACATGAACGAGGGCTGGGAATCCGACGGCGGCCGCCTGCGCATTCTGCGCTCCGGCACCGATCTCGAAGACAAGGTCGCCGAGGTCCCGCCCTACGGCGGCACGCTGCTGGCCTTCCGCCGTTCGGACAATTCCTGGCACGGCCACAAGCCGCATGAAGGCCCGCGCCGCGCCATCCAGCTCAATTGGGTGACCGACCAGGCCGTTGTCGATCACGAGCAGAGCCGCCATCGCTTTTCAACGCGCATGAAGAAGATCACCAACACGTTGCTGCGCCGGTCGGCCTGACAGGGCGGCGCTTCCCTCCTCCGAACAACGGCGGCTGGACAAGACGCGCCTTTGGCGCGATTGTCCGCACCGCCTTAAAAAAAATCGGAGGAAATCTTGACCCAGAAAACGGACGCCGGACGTGTCGATCTCTCCGGCGACAATCTCCTGCGCGAACAGGTCGCCGCCTGCACCCTGCTGCTCAACGACCTCAAGATCATGGCCTATAGCGGCCACGTCAGCGCGCGCATTCCTGGCCGCGACGCCTATTTGATCCAGCCCTTCGACCAGCCGCGCTCGGGCCTTCGTCCCGAACACCTGCTGATCTGCGATTACGACGGCAAGGTTATCTCCGGCCCCGCAGGCGTTCGCGCCCCGGCTGAAGTCTATCTGCATGGCGAAATCCTACGCGCCCGCCCGGACATCAATTCCGTCGCGCATTTCCATCACGACA
>JAQGKN010000370.1 GCA_028290085.1 Hyphomicrobiales bacterium | reverse complement strand
GAACGGCACGTTCTTCAATTCGGGATTGGGCTCGATCCCGCCCTGGAAAATGACATTGACCTTGCCGCTCTTGATCCAGTCCGGGCGCTTGCCATTGACGCTGTCGAGGCTTTCACAGATGCCATCGACCTCGCCACGTTCCATCGCGAGGAACACGTCCGACGACGAGGGGAAGCCCGAGATCAACTTGAATTTCATGCCGAGCAGCGCATTCAGCGCCTTGGGGTAGCTGCGCGTGCCCGTGCCCGCGCCGGTATCGCCGACGATCAGCGTCTTTTCGTAGAGATCCTTGACGGTCTTCACGGGCGAGTTGGAGTTGGAAATACAGACGTTGGTCTCGATCGCCGGCGTTCCGAGCCACGTGATCTTCAGCGGATCGAAGCGGGCGCCTTCTGCGCCCGTCAGCGGCCCCAGCGCCGCGTCGCGCGCGATGATGCCGATGACAGTGCCGTCCTTGGGCGCAAGATTGTAGATATGCGCGGCCGCATTGTAGCTGCCCGCGCCCGGCATGTTCTGCGGGACGACGGTGGGATTGCCCGGCAGATGCTTGCCGATGTAGCGGCCGACCGTGCGGCCCCAAAGGTCATATCCGCCGCCCGGGCCGAACCCGATGACCATGGTGACCGTCTTGCCTGCATAGAAATCATTCGCAGCTGGTGCCTGAGCAAGTGCCGCGCCTGGGGATTGGGCGAGGGCGGCCGAAAAAGTCAGCGCACCCACTGCGGCCAGAAGCCCCGATTTGAAAGCCATTTTCATCTCCCGATGGCGTTTGAGCACCCGGGAGATCTGTGATCCCGCCGGGCAGCGTTCCTCTTTGCCCCGGCTTTCATTTTGACGCGGTTCTTGTCGACCGCAGTGCCGTGGCGGGACGCATGCTCCGGGAAAGGCTTTGCCGTGTCAACCGAAGCGTCCATTCCGGCTTTGCCGCAGTTTTTCAGGGCGCCGAGGAACAAGAAATCCCGGCGTGGATTTGCCCGACGTTCGAAGACCACCCTGAAAGGCTCACTCCATGAAGGCTCTGCGTTGGCACGGCGTCCAGGATATCCGCTGCGAAAGCGTTCCCGATCCCCGCATCGAACACCCCCGCGACGCGATCATCAAGATGACCAGCTGCGCGATCTGCGGATCGGACCTGCACCTCTATGACGGCTTCATGCCCGGCATGGAATCCGGCGACATCATGGGCCACGAGTTCATGGGCGAGGTGGTCGAAGTCGGTCGTGAAAATCGCAAGCTCAATGTCGGCGACCGCGTGGTGGTCCCCTTCACCATCATTTGCGGCGAGTGCGACCAGTGCAAACGCGGCAACTTCTCGGTCTGCGAGCGCACAAATCGCAACAAGGAAATGGCGGACACGGCCTTCGGCCACACGACGGCGGGCCTTTATGGTTACACGCATCTCACCGGCGGCTACCCGGGCGGCCAGGCGGAATATGTGCGTGTGCCCTATGCCGATGTCGGGCCCGTCAAGATCCCCGACGGCCTGAGCGACGAGCAGGTGCTCTTTCTGGGCGACATCTTTCCGACAGGGTGGCAAGCCGCCGTGCAATGCGACATCGAGCCAACGGACACGGTGGCAATCTGGGGCGCGGGGCCGGTCGGTCAGTTCACGATTCGCAGTGCGATCATGCTGGGCGCCAGACAGGTCATCGCCATCGACAACGTGCCCGAGCGACTCAGCATGGCGGCGGCCGCGGGTGCGATCACCATTAATTTCGATGAGGAGAGCGTCGTCGCGCGCCTCAACGATCTCACGCAGGGCAAGGGCCCCGAAAAATGCATCGATGCCGTCGGTATGGAGGCGCATGCCACCGCCACTATCGATTCCATGGTCGATCGCGCCAAGCAGGCGGTGATGCTGGGCACCGATCGCCCGCATGTGCTGCGCGAAATTTTCTACGTCTGTCGTCCGGCAGGCACGGTCTCGATACCCGGAGTGTACGGTGGCTTTCTCGACAAGCTGCCATTTGGCGCGGCGATGAACAAAGGCCTCACGATCCGCATGGGCCAGACCCACGTGAATCGCTGGACCGACGACCTGCTGAACCGCATTCAGCAAGGCCAGATCGACCCCTCCTTCGTCATCACCCATACGGCCCGTCTGGAGGATGGACCCGGCCTCTACAAGACCTTCCGCGACAAGGAGGACGGCTGCGTGAAGGTCGTTCTCAAACCGTGAGGGGAGTATCGATGCAGACGCAAATCGACAGGCATACGCAACGCGCTTATGAGCGGCAGGAACGTCGTGCCCACGGCATGGCCAAGGGACTGGGCTGGTTCAGTATCGGCCTCGGCGTGGCGGAACTGCTGGCGCCGCGGGAGATCACGCGTTTCCTCGGCCTTGAAGGACACGAAACGCTGGTCCGCAGCTTCGGTCTGCGCGAATTGGGAAACGGCTACGGCCTTCTCACCGCGCAGGACCCAACCCCATGGATGTGGGGTCGGGTGGGCGGCGACGCCATCGACCTCGCCAGCTTGTCGTTGGGCATAGATCGCGAAAACCCGCAGCGCGACAACGTCATTCGTGCGGCTGTCGCCGTGGCCGGCGTCACTGCCCTCGATCTCTATTGCGCACAGGAACTCGAAGCGTGCCGTCGCATTGAAGAGGCGCCGGATTACGCGAGCCGCAGCGGCTTTCCGCGCGGGCAGGGCGTAGCGCGTGGAATTGCGCGTGACAAGTCGTCTGCGATGCGTCCGCGCTTCGTCGACCATCCGCCGAAAATCGCGCAACGCAGCATGGAGACGGTGAGATGAAACGGGACGACATGATGAAAAGCGTGACCCGATTTGGACTTGCATCCGCAATGGTTGTCGCCCTGTCGCTGGGCGCGGTCGCACAGGGCGGCGGCGGCGGCGGGGGAGGCGGCGGGGGAGGCGGCGGCGGGGCCGGTGGTGGCGCAGGCGGAGCCTCTGGTGGGGCGAGCGCAGGCAGCGCTGCCGGAACAAGTGCCGGTACGGGCGCCGGAACGGGCTCCAGCGGCGGCATCGGCATGGGCGCGGGGGCAGGATCTCCGACAGGCGCCCCGGCAAATTCGTCGGACGTCGGGACCAACCCGTCGACGACCGGAAACACAGCGGGCACAAACCCGTCCACGACCACGAAC
>JAQGKN010000682.1 GCA_028290085.1 Hyphomicrobiales bacterium | reverse complement strand
CACCAGTTTTGAATGGACGTATCGACGCCCGTGGCTCGCCAGGCAGTCGCGCCGGTCAGTGGCCAGAGCGCGACGTTGAGCATAATCGACGAACAGTTCAGGCCGGGCATTCGCGGACACAGAACCTGCGACTTGAACTGTTCAGCGTTCAGGTTTTGCAACTGAACGGATCCCGACCGGATGTCCGCTATCGACTTCTGAACGGCTGTGTCGATTTCTGCATAGATCATGAAGTCGATGGCCATCTCCAATATCGCGAAGACGACGGCAAAGAACGGCAGTCCGACAATCGCGAATTCCAGCGCCGCCGCACCGCGCGTGTCGCGGCGGAAAATGCCCGGCCCGCCTGCCCATCGTGGACGAGACAACCTGTTGGCGAACCTTGATTGCAAAAATCGCATGGCTCGAAGACCGATGTAATCTCAAAAAAAAACGGTAGCCGAATCGACGAGATTTCGGCTTTCCTCAATCGGTCGATTTATAGATCCAATATAGTAAGAAAATGTTACGCGGGATGCGTGAAACCGCCGCTCCACTGTCCTGTTTACTTGAATGAATTTACAAACCTTTGGAATCGCTGAGCTGTTTATGAAGATATCTGATTTCAGGACACCTTTTCACCTTTGCCTGTCGCTGGCTGCTGCCATCCTGTGCGGCGGTGCGCGGGCTCAGACGTGCTCGTCCGCCATCACCACGGGCGCTTACGGGACCGTCCCCGTCCTCTCGGGCTCGGCCCAGACCGGCTCGACGTCCCTGACGGTCACTTGCACGGGGAAAAACAACAAGACAGTGCGCGTCTGCATCGAGTTTCCGCCGGGCACCGTGGGCAACACAGGCGCACGCGTCATGGCATCGTCGGGAGGCACGCTGAGCCATGAACTCTTCAGTGACGCGGGTAATACGCAGGTCTGGGGAAGTTGGGGCCTGACCGGCACGCCATATGGCTCAGGCGGCGTGCAGATCGACCTTAAAATGGCGCCAGGCAGCGGGTCTGCGACCCAGGTGCTCACTGTCTACGACAGGATCTTGGCCGCGCAGACGACCGCCGCGCCGGGGAATTATCTTTGGACCGGCACGGCACCGGGCCTGAGCTACACCTACCTCGACACCAGATCCTGTCCACTGACTGGCGCCCAGGACATCGGTTCCACGCCGTGGACGTGGAGCGCATCCGTGGCCCCCAACTGCCTCATCCAGGTTACCGACGTGAACTTCGGCGTCTCCACCGGGCTCAGCAGTGGCGCCAGAGGCACAGGCCGCATCGACCTCTGGTGCACGCGCTCGACCGCCTACATCCTGTCGCTCGATGGAGGCACCGCCCCTGCCGCCTCGCCAGTTTCAAGGCAGATGACCAAGGGCACCACGCCCATCACCTATGCAATCTACAGCGACGCCGCGCTAACACAGCCTTGGGGCTGGACAGACGGGCGAGACACCGTCAGCGGCATCGGCACAGGGTCGCTGCAGAGCCAGGGAGTCTATGCCTTCATACCCGCGCAACAAACGCCAGAGATGGGCGTCTACGCCGACCGGGTCGTGGTCAGCCTGACATATTGAGATCTGCCGGGAAGCTCGGGTGACACGCATGCCGCGACACGCTAGGTACTGGTCATGTCTCTTTCCCGGCAAATGACGGCCTACGTTTTGGTGGGCTTTTTCGCAGCGGTGGCGCATTTCAGCGTCCTTATCGCACTCGTTGAATATTTCAGCGTGCCGCCAGTCGAGGCCGCCCTGGCCGGGTATATCTGCGGCGGGGTGACGTCATATCTGTTGAACAGACGCCATACATTCCAGAGCGACAAATCGCACGGCGAGGCCGGGTGGCGCTTTGCAACCGTTGCCGGCGTCGGGTTCATGCTGACGTGGGGCATCATGTATGTGAGCGTCGAGCGCGCGGAACTGCCTTATCTCGCGGCACAGGTCCTGGCCACCGGTATTGTTCTTGTATGGGGTTTTCTGGCTAACAAGCTCTGGACCTTCGCCCCTGTAAACGGAATTTAAACGTGGGAGTGTGAGGATCTTTTATTATTTAAAAAACCGGTTTTTGCCATGTTCAAAATGTTATTTTCACTGGCCGTATTAATCGGCGGGGGCGCGTTCAACGTCTCGCTTTATGCCAATAACGAGGGCGTGAATATATACTCCGAAAAAAGCAAAAGCGGCTGGGAGATCGACTGTCGATACTACACGCCCGTGCGCTTTTTTGTCGTGCAGATCAACACGGGCCGTACCTGTCCTGGGCGTGTCTCGCTGCGTTGACCAGCGATCAGGGCCATTTGACGCTGGGCGGCATCGACGAGAGAATCGAATCGACGTTGCCACCTGTCTTGAGGCCGAAGATCGTGCCGCGGTCATATAGCAGATTGAACTCGACGTAGCGTCCACGCCGCACGAGTTGCTCGTCGCGCTGCGCCGGCCCCCATGGCTTGTCGAGATTGCGCCGGACGATTTCCGGATAGATCGACAGGAACGTGCTGCCTACATCGCGCGTAAACGCGAAATCTGCTTCCCATGCGCTATTGTCGGCGTCACCGGCTGAATTCAGGTAGTCGTAAAAGATGCCCCCGATACCGCGCGGCTCGTTACGATGTTTCAGAAAGAAATATTCGTCGCACCAGCTTTTATACTTCGCATAATCAGCAACATCCACATGGCGTGTGCAAGCGTCCTCGCAGGCCGCATGGAAGGCGACGGAGTCGGGATCTTCCTGCCTGCGGCGCTTGTTGAGAACGGGCGTCAGATCAGCCCCGCCGCCAAACCAGGCCTTGGAGGTTACGACGAAGCGCGTGTTCATGTGCACCGCCGGGACATTCGGATTCCACGGATGCGCGATGAGCGAAATGCCAGAGGCCCAAAAGCGCGGATCCTCGTCGGCACCGGGAATCTGCTTGGCGAATTCCGGCGCGAACGTGCCAAACACGCTCGAGGTGTGAATGCCCGCCTTTTCGAACACGCGGCCGTGCAACATACCCATCGTGCCACCGCCACCGGGCCGTCCATCGTGATCGGTGCGATTCCACGGACGACGCTCGAACCGGCCCGGCGTTATGGGGGCTTCGTCGGCGAAAGGTCCGAAGCAATCGTCCTCGATCGATTCGAAGGCAGCCATGATCTGGTCCTGTAGCGCCTCGAACCAGCCCCGGGCCTGTGCCTTGCGGCTATGGATCAGCACTTCATTCATCTGAATTCCCGCAATTGGCGCAACGCTTCACCCAATGCCATGGCAGCGGCCACAGCGACATTGAGCGAGCGCAAGTCTGGACGAATCGGGATCACAATTCGCGCATCGGCCGCGGCATGCACGTGATCGGGCACGCCCGCCGATTCTCGGCCCACCATGAGAACGTCGCCTGGCTGAAAAGCAAAGGCTGTATAGGGCACGCTCGCGACCGTCGTCAGCAGCACCAGACGGCGTCCAGCCTCGTGGCGCCAGTTTTCGAAGGCAGCGAAGGAAACGTGTCGCGCAATATCCACCTGATCCAGATAATCCATGCCCGAGCGCCTGAAATAGCGGTCGGAAACCGGAAAACCCGCTGGCTCTATGATCGCGGCAGAAACGCCGAGACAGGC
>JAQGKN010000342.1 GCA_028290085.1 Hyphomicrobiales bacterium | reverse complement strand
GCCGAGGTTCATCGCGATTTCGACAGTCTCGTCGAACTTCGCAGATGCACGCTCTTTCACGAGCTTAACGGCTTCGTCGATCTTGTAGAGCTTGATGCGGTCAATGCCTTCACGGCCCTTGACGACGCGCTTTCCGATATGTGCCATGGTTTACCCCACCACCTCGAGGCCCATCGAACGGGCGGAGCCTTCGATCATGGCCATAGCGGCCTCGATGGAATGGCAGTTGAGATCGACGATCTTCTTTTCGGCGATTTCCTGGATCTGAGCCTTCGTCACCTTGCCGACGAAGCCACGGCCCGGGGTCTTGGAACCGGAAGCCGGCTTCTTGCCGATCTTCAGATTCGCGGCCTTCTTCAGGAAGAAGGTGACCGGCGGCTGCTTCATCTCGAAGGTGAACGAACGATCCTGATAGGCCGTAATAATGACCGGGATCGGGGTACCCTTTTCGATCTGCGCGGTCTTCGCGTTGAAGGCCTTGCAGAATTCCATGATGTTCAGGCCGCGCTGACCGAGCGCGGGACCGATCGGGGGCGACGGATTGGCCGCCCCGGCCGGCACCTGAAGCTTCACGTAACCCGTGATCTTCTTTGCCATTTCTCTGCTCCTACGATGCCGCCCGTTCATTCGGTGCGGCGGTTGCAGACCGTGGTACGGCATGTCACCCGGCTGGCGACCGGCATGCCTTCCACGCTCCTGTCGGACCGAACTCCGGCCCCACGTTCCTGTTCAGGACACCATTAAGGCGCCCCTGCTCCTCAGACCTTCTCGACCTGAGTGAATTCGAGTTCCACCGGCGTGGCACGACCGAAGATGGACACCGCGACCTTGACGCGCGAACGTCCCTCGTCGACCTCTTCCACAATGCCATTGAAGGAGGCAAAGGGACCGTCGGCCACACGCACCGTCTCGCCGATTTCGAAATGGATCGAAGGCTTGGGGTGCTCGACACCCTCCTGAACCTGACCCTTGATTCGCTCGGCTTCAATGTCGGGGATCGGCATCGGCTTCTTGTCCGCGCCCAAAAATCCCGTCACCTTCGGGGTGTTCTTGATCAAATGGTAGACGTCGTCGGTCAGGTCGCAACGCACAAGCACGTAGCCCGGGAAGAACTTGCGTTCCGAGGCGACCTTGCGTCCGCGGCGAACTTCCACGACCTGCTCGGTCGGGCCGAGACTTTCTTCGAACTTGTCAGAGAGGCCGCGCTGCGCCGCGTGTTCGCGGATCGAGTCGGCGACCTTCTTTTCGAAATTCGAATAGGCGTGAACGATGTACCAGCGATTGCTCATGTCAGTGCCCCAGCGACATGACGAAGGCGACCAGGAGACGAATCCCCTGATCCACGGAGACGAAGAAGATGCTCGCGACGACGACCATCAGAAGCACCAGACCCGTGGTAATGAGGGTCTCGCGACGCGTCGGCCACGTCACCTTGCCGGCTTCGGCACGCACCTGCTGGATAAATTGAAACGGATTGGCCATGGCCCTGTCTCGGTGTGGCGGGCTGGTGGCCAGTGGACCGGGAGGCAGCCGCCCAAAATGATCGCGGCGCGGGACCGTCAGGCCGCGCGCCACATCTGATGCGGCTTATAGCCAATGGTTTCGCCAGCGCCAAGCGAAAACTGCTGGGACGCCAGCGCACCCTTCCCTCAGTGGCTGAATGCCGAGATAGCGGAGACAACCTGCCCGTCGATACCATTGAAGCCGTGCGAGGCGTGAGCTTCGCAGGCGTCGCCCTGAGGAGAACCGCCGCTGAGCCATGTCACCTTGGCGCGTGCGCCGGCCCAGGCCTGGAAAGGCGCGACACCAGCGGGTGCCGTTTTCCTGCAGGCATCCTGACGGTGATGAATGATGAGCGTCGGCGGCAGCAGACCCGGATTGCCCAGAATGTTCATGACATTGTCACGATCGCCCGATTCGTCGCTCAGGAAGCCGGAGGTCAGCACCAGCTTGTCCGGGCGGGCGCCAGCAGCGATTCCCCGTGCCGCGCGCTGTGTCCCGCGGCTCGTCCCGGCAACGATCACCGGCCGCTTGATCTGGGCCATGTAGGCAACGAGCTGGTTCAGGTCGAACCCGACGTCAGGCACCAGAACGGCATAGCCCCGCGCCGCATAGGCATCGCGCGTGCGCACCAGCTGGGTTGCGCCGCCGTAGCTGATCTCGCCGCCGGCATCGATCTCGACGCGACCCGTGCCACCCGTGAGCAGAATCAGGCTGGCACGAGGTTTTGCCGGCAGGAGAAGAGACGCTTTGGTCCCGCCCACGGAGACAGCTGACGTATTCACCCCTGCTGCAGCGGCACCGCCGAGCGGAACGACCACCACGACAGCGGCCGCCAGGAGGCGAAACGCGGCGGAAATTGATCGAGGGAAAAACAGCATGTGAACCAACCCCGTATCGAGAGCCTGACGGCGGGCCCGGCGGAAATCCGCCGACCCGGCACGCACAATAGCCAAGATCGAGGTGGTATGAAATGGCAGGGGCTGAGGGATTCGAACTCTCGACCTGCGGTTTTGGAGACCGCCGCTCTAACCAGCTGAGCTAAGCCCCTAGCTCTCGCGTGCGGACCCTTTCGGGCCCGACCCGGCTCTCATGCCAAATGAAGCCAACGAATGCAAGGAGCATTTCACGCGCTCAGGCCGGTTCCACCCAAACAGCGGTCCCATAGGCGAGCACTTCGGTGATTCCATCCATGATTTCATTGGCATCATAGCGCATGCAGACAATGGCATTGGCCCCGCCCTGCCCCGCATGTTCGACCATGTGGTCGAAGGCCTCCTGCCGCGATGTCTCCGCCAGCGACACGTAAGCGCCGATCTTGCCGCCGAAGATGGACTGGATGCCCCCCATGAAATTCCCGACCACGCTGCGCGAGCGCACGGTGATTCCCCGCACCACGCCCAGATGGCGGACGATTCGGTAACCGGCGATGTCGTTCGTCGTGGAAACGATCATGTGAGCTTTCCTGTGCGGGTCGAGTCGAAGCTGCGCGAGTATGGGCGCGATCCGAAATCGCGCCAAGCGGCCGCCGCGCTTTACTGGAGCGTAACCCGGCCAGACCATGATGCGGGCTCCGCGTCCTCATTTTCGCGCGGGCGGAAATCATTGCCATGCAGCCGTTTCTTTCACAGACGCGATTTTTTTTGACGCCAGCTTTCGACGAAGGGCGCGCGCGCCTCTATTGCCTTCTCCTCGGTCTGTGGCCCTGGTTCGACCTCGCGGTTCTCATCGTCATGGGTTGGGGCGAGATAGACATTGCGAAGCAGCCACCTTTCGGGCGCGATTTCATCAGCTTCTACGCCGCCTCGACCCTCGTGCTGGCGGACCACGCGGCCGACGTCTATGTCGTCGCGGCGCATAAAGCGGCTGAGCACAGGATCTTTTCGGAAGGCGATTATTCGGCCTTCTTCTACCCCCCTCTGTTCCTGCTGATCTGCGCACCTCTGGCGAAGCTGCCCTTCTTCGTAGCCCTCGCAGCATGGCTCGGCACGAGCATGACGGCCTGCATCGCGGTGCTGCGCAAGCTGGCGCCTCCCAGCCTCGGATGGCTCCCGCTGCTCGCCTTCCCCGGCGTGTACATGAACATCGTGCATGGTCAGAATGCATTCCTGACGACAGCCCTCTTCGGGGCCGCGCTGCTCGTACTCGACCGGAGGCCGGCACTCGCGGGGCTTCTTTTCGGCGCACTGGCTTTCAAGCCGCATTTCGGCCTGCTGATTCCCATTTTCCTGCTGGCCTCCGGCAGATGGCAGGCCTTTGCAGCCTCCGCCTGCACAGTGCTCCTGCTCTGCCTCGTGTCGCTCGTCGCGTTCGGCGCCGAGACGTGGCGCGGTTTTCTCGAAATCACATCCTTCAGCCGGGAGGTGCTCGAACAGAATCGCGTCGGCTATGAAAAAATGCAGAGCGTCTTCGCCATGGTTCGCCTCCTCGGCGGCTCCGTTGCTGCGGCCTATGGTGCGCAAGCACTCGTGGCGGCAGCGGTAATCATAACCCTTGTGCGCGCCAGCAGGCTCAAGCACCCCGCGCAGGCGGTTGGCGCTTTGCTCGTGACTGGCACCCTGCTCGCGACGCCGTTTCTATTGCGCTACGACCTGATGCTGCTGGCCATACCTCTCGTCTGGCTCGCTCGCGAAGGCGTCAGTGGCGGGCTTTGTAAAGGAGAGATCTGCATCGGGATAGCGGTCTTCGCATTGCCGCTGGTCCCCATCGAGATAGCGGAGACATCACACATGCTCATCGCGCCGCTGGTCATCGGCGCGTTGTTCATCGTGCTGGCGCGGCTCTGCTTCTCCCGGTGGGAGAAGCTGTCGGCGGAGCCGGCTGATGAGGGGTTACATTCTCTGTCCTGAAAGGCAGAAACCCCTCATCCGCCTGCGCTGCAGGCACCTT
>JAQGKN010000319.1 GCA_028290085.1 Hyphomicrobiales bacterium | reverse complement strand
CTCCTCCAATGACGTCGCGCACTGAGGCGACGTGCTGATACGCCGACCATGCGCATCCTAAATACAACACTGCCTCGCAAGCGCACACGCTTGCAGCCCCGCGCCCCATTCCCGCCATCAACCAACGATTAACCACGTTACAGATTTGCTCGAATGCAACGCTTCGCAAGAAGAGTCGATCAGGGTTGATGGAACCTTAGGTTAACCAACACTGGCTACCACTGGCGTCATGTCATGCCGTCAGTAAAGGAGTACCGGGAATGATTTTTTCGATTAATACGCGAAGCCTGAAGCTGGTGGCTGCACTCTCCGCGGCCCTTGCCATGGCCGCCTGTTCCAAGAACCCCAACGATTCGGCCAATGGCGCGAATGGCCTCGGCGGCATGGGTGCAGGCACGGCTTCGCCCGGTTCTCAGCAGGATTTCGTCGTCAACGTCGGCGACCGCGTCTTCTTCGAGAGCGATTCGACCGAGCTGACCTCCACCGCGCAGGGTACGCTCGAGAAGCAGGCTCGCTGGCTCTCGCAATATCCGCGTTACACCATCACGATCGAAGGCCACGCCGACGAGCGCGGCACCCGCGAATACAACTTTGCGCTTGGCGCCCGTCGCGCCGAAGCGACCAAGAGCTATCTCGTCGCACGCGGCGTGCCGGCCTCTCGCCTGCGCACGATCAGCTACGGCAAGGAGCGTCCGGTCGCTGTTTGCAACGACATCTCCTGCTGGTCGCAGAACCGCCGCGCGGTCACCGTCCTGGGCGGCGGCGCGGCCTCCTGATCGGGGCACGAGCAAGCAACTAACGAGAGCCGGCGCGCATCAGCGCCGGCTTTCTTGTTGAAAAATGCCTTTGTCGGGACGTCACCCGTCATCATCAAACTTTGGCCGAAGTGACGTCGTCATGTTACCAGAGGTCGATCCCCTTCCGCGGTTCGAGGCCCTGCCCATGCAGACACGCAAATCGAGATTGATCGCTTTCGCCCTTCTGGCGGCGAGCACCGTCTTCTGGACGCCGGCGCTGGCACAGGAAGCGCCTGGGCAACCCCGCATCCAGCTGGCGCAATTCTTCAACCGCGCGGAACAGCAACCCGCCGGCAATGGCGAGACGGCAGACCTGCTTTTGCGCGTCGACCGGCTGGAGAACCAGATCCGCAGCCTCAACGGCCAGATCGAGCAAATGCAGTTCCAGGTGCGCCGCACCGAGGAAATGATGAAGAAGTTCCAGCAGGACGTCGACTTCCGCTTCCAGGAGCAATCCGGTGGCAAGGCGGCGCCACGCCAGGCTGCCCCCGCTGCACCGGGCCGCCGCTCGGAAATCGAGCCGGACACAAGCAACGACCTGGCCGGCATGGACGTCGCTCCCGAAGCGGGCCAACGCGTAGCGGCCGCTCCCATGGCAGGCGCGCCTGCTGCCATTCCTGGCGGGGCAACCCCGAGGGGTGGCGCGCGTAACGACGCCTTCGACCCCTCTGCGTTGCCGGATGCCCCGGGGGCTCCGCGTCCCCTGGGCAGTCCGGCCTCGGCCAGCGCGCCGCTGCCACCCGTATCGGCTCGCGCAGGCGGCTATCCGGCGGGTCCTCTGAGCACGGAGGACGATCCCAACGCCCCGCTCGATCTCGCACCGGGCATTCGCGCCCGGCGCAGCACGGCTATGGCCGAGCCCCCGATGGGCGCGATGCCGCCCGCCGCCACCACACCCGCCGTGCGCCCGTTGCAAGGCACGACGACCGCAGCCCTGCCGCCCACGACCCCGCGTGACGAATTCGACGTGGCCATGGCCTCGCTGAACCAGGGCCAGTACGAAACGGCCGAAACCGGCTTGAAGACGTTTCTGCAGCGCTACCCGAAGGATCGGCTGAGCGGCGAGGCTGTGTTTTATCTCGGCGAGAGCTATTTCAAGCGCGGTCGTTCACGCGATGCCGCCGAGCAATATCTGAAGATCTCGACGGATCATCCCAAGACCGCCCATGCGCCCGACGCTCTCGTGCGTCTCGGCGTGTCGCTTGAAAAACTCGGCGCCAAGGAGCAGGCCTGTGCCTTCTTCAGCGAAGTCGGCCGCAAATATCCGGCCGCAACCACTGTCAAAGCCAGCGCCCAGCGCGAGGCAAAACGCGTTCAATGCTGATCGCGGACCGGTTCCCCAGCCGCGCATCATGACCCATTCCGCGCCTGATAGAGCCGCGACGTCAGGCCTGAACGCCGACACGCTCCTTGCGCCCTTCTCCTCAGCATCCGGTCTTCTCGTCGCCATCTCCGGCGGCCCCGATTCCATGGCCCTTCTTGCGCTTGCCGCCGACTGGTCGAAGGCATCCGGCCATCCGCCGGTTTTCGCCGCCACCGTCGACCACGGCTTGCGTGCCGCTTCCGCCGATGAGGCGTTGATGGTCGCAGAGGCCTGCGCAACGCTTGGCATCCCTCACGCGACCCTCCACTGGAGCGGCGCCAAGCCCGGCACCCGCATTCAGGAGCGCGCCCGAAATGCCCGCTACGCGGCGCTCTGCGCTCACGCCCATGAGATTGGTGCGGACACCCTCCTGACCGCCCATCACGCCGATGATCAGGCCGAGACGATCCTGTTCCGGCTGCTGCGCGGCAGCGGGATTGGTGGGCTGGCCGGCATGAAACCATCCCTCGCGAGAGACGGCGTCGCCCATGCCCGCCCGCTGCTCAGCCTGCGCAAGGACGAACTCGTCGCCTTCTGCGAAGCGCGCGGGCTGCCATTCGCGACAGATCCCTCCAACGTCGACCCGCGCTATGCCCGCACGCGCATGCGGACGCTCGCCGCCACGCTGGAGCGCGAGGGGATGGGTCCGCCCCACTGGGCGCGCCTGGGAGCGCGCGCTGCCCGGGCGGAAGACGCCCTGGCATTCGCAACGTCTGAGCTTCGCGCCCGGCTCGACATTGACGCCACTCCCGACTGCACGCGCTTCGACGCAAAAGGCCTGCGCAATGTGCCCGCCGAACTCGTTCTTCGCCTTCTCACGGCCGAAATGAAACGGCTGGGACATGCCCCGCGCCTTGAAAGGGCCGAACCGCTGACCGATCTAGTGATGCGGAGCCTCGCAGAAGGGGCACCCGTTCGCGTCACGCTGGGCGGCACGATCATCGATTTGCGGCCGGACGGACGGCTGACAATGATGCGTGAGGGACCACGCGGAAAAGCTCCCTGACGACGCTCAGTCTGGCGCTATCTTCACGATGTAACGCAAAGACATGGAACCCAGGCGAAGATCGCGCTCCCGTTCCCTTGGCAAGGCCCTGGTCGAAGCCTACATTGAACTTAGTTTACGCGGCCCGAAAGGGCGCTGGAGACGGCGACTTCGCCGCATACAGGATTGCAATGAATCCGAACTTCAGGAATTTCGCCCTCTGGGTGATCATCTTTCTCCTCGTCGTCGCGCTCGTGATGCTGTTCCAGAATCCGGGACAACGCCAGCAGACCCAGGACATCACCTTCAGCCAGCTGCTGAACGAGGTGGATCAGGGCCGTGTGCGTGAAGTGACCATCGCCGGCAACGAGATCTACGGCCATTTCAACGACAATAGGGCCTTCTCGACCTATGCGCCGAACGATCCGACGCTGGTCCAGAACCTTTACAAGAAGAACGTCTCGATCTCGGCCAAGCCGCCGTCGGACGGCACGAACTGGCTGGTGACGCTGCTCGTCAACGGCCTGCCCCTCATCGCCTTCCTCGGCGTGTGGATCTTCCTGTCCCGGCAGATGCAGGGCGCGGGAGGCAAGGCCATGGGCTTTGGCAAATCGAAAGCCAAGCTGCTGACCGAGGCGCACGGCCGCGTCACGTTCGAGGACGTGGCGGGTGTCGACGAGGCCAAGGAAGACCTGCAGGAGATCGTGGAATTCCTGCGCGATCCGCAGAAATTCCAGCGGCTCGGCGGGCGTATTCCGCGCGGCGTGCTGCTCGTCGGCCCTCCCGGCACCGGCAAGACGCTGCTTGCCCGCGCCATCGCGGGTGAGGCCAACGTCCCCTTCTTCACGATTTCGGGTTCGGACTTCGTCGAAATGTTCGTCGGCGTCGGCGCGAGCCGTGTTCGCGACATGTTCGAGCAGGCGAAGAAGAACGCGCCCTGCATCATCTTCATCGACGAAATCGACGCCGTCGGCCGCCATCGTGGCGCCGGTCTCGGCGGCGGCAATGATGAGCGCGAGCAGACCCTGAACCAGCTGCTCGTCGAGATGGACGGCTTCGAAGCCAATGAGGGCATCATCCTCATCGCCGCGACCAACCGCCCCGACGTGCTCGACCCTGCCCTGCTGCGTCCCGGCCGTTTCGACCGCCAGATCGTCGTCCCCAACCCCGACGTCACCGGCCGCGAGCGCATCCTCAAGGTTCACGTCCGGAAGGTGCCGCTAGCTCCCGACGTGGAACTGAAGACCGTTGCACGCGGCACCCCGGGTTTCTCGGGCGCAGATCTCATGAACCTCGTCAACGAAGCGGCCCTCATGGCGGCGCGGCGCGGCAAGCGCATCGTCACCATGGCTGAATTCGAGGACGCCAAGGACAAGATCATGATGGGCGCGGAACGCCGCACCCTCGTCATGAGCGAGCAGGAGAAGATGCTCACCGCCTATCATGAGGGCGGCCACGCCATCGTCGCCCTGAACGTGCCGGCCACCGATCCCGTCCACAAGGCGACGATCATCCCGCGCGGCCGTGCGCTGGGCATGGTGATTCAGCTGCCCGAGCGCGACAAGCTGTCGATGAGCTACGAGCAGATGACCTCGCGTCTGGCCGTGCTGATGGGCGGGCGTATCGCGGAAGAGCTGATCTTCGGCAAGGACAAGATCACCTCCGGCGCGCAGTCGGACATCGAGCAGGCGACGAAACTCGCCCGCGCAATGGTCACGCGTTGGGGCTTCTCGGAAGAACTCGGCACGGTCATGTATGGCGAGAACCAGGAAGAAGTGTTCCTGGGCTATTCCATGGGCAAGCAGCAGAACATCTCTGAGGCGACCGCCCGCACGATCGACTCGGAGGTTCGCCGCCTCGTGGAAATGGGCCTGAGCGAAGCCCGCCGCATCCTGACCACCAAGCGCGACGATCTGGAATCGCTCGCCAAGGGGCTGCTCGAATACGAGACGCTCTCGGGCGACGAGATCATGGGCCTGCTCGACGGCAAGCCTCCCGTGCGCGAAAACGACGACGAGCCGACCACGCCGCGCTCCTCCCCCGTGCCATCAGCCGGCAAGGGCCGCCCGAAGCCGGACGCCGGCGGGCTGGAGCCTCAGCCGCAGGTGTGATGGTTTCGGAGTATGAATATAAAAAGCCCGGCAGCGATGCCGGGCTTTTTGTTGTTCTCGAAACTTGAAGTAATTTCTCACACCATGAAGAATGTGCCGATAACGAAAATGACGACCGCTGAGCTTTTAGCTCAGTTCGTAGAGCTGACCGCCCTGTACAAGAACTTGGGAGCCGCCCCGGCGATCAGCGGGAGGCACTTTTGCGTCTATACGATCATGCCAACCCGCAGGTGCGGCAGTTGGCCGCCCAATACACTTCCAAATTGGCGCCGAAGGCCGCCATGCATGTGTTGGAGACAATCGTAAAAGAGAAGATTTTCCCGCAGGCTTTACACGCGGGAATGTCCTTGGCCATTCGCCGCGGCACACTCAGCCGACCGAAATAGTCTCAGCTTGCCGTCATTGCGAGCGAAGCGAAGCAATTGCAGCACGAAAAGATAGATGCGCATAAAAAAAATCCGATCAAAAAATTTGCTTGAAGTTATACCGACGCCTTCCTTTTCGAAATTGATTTGTCGTTGCTTGCAACCCGTAGCCGCAGCCGCGCGCGTAAGGTCCGGGAAGACAGATATGAAAAAGCCCAGCATCGCTGCTGGGCTTTTTATAGTGATTTTTCGTAACAGCTGGATTGCCGCATCGCTACGCTCCTCGAAATGACGAGCTAAACCCTCAGGCCGTCTCCAGCCCCTTCGTCCAGCCGCCCTGCGCCGCAAGGCCGTTCATACGGGCGCGATGCGAAAAGGCCTTCTGGGCCGCCGCAACATTCTCAGTCTTGCCCGACCATGCCTTCTGCGGCGCGGCCTGAAGGGCGCGGCCGTAGGAGAAGGTCACCGACCAGGGCAGCGGGCCCATGCGGTTGATGGCGTCGAGATTTGCGGTGGCTTCCACATCGTCCTGACCACCGGACAGAAAGGCGATGCCGGGGACGGCGACCGGCACGGTGCGCTTGAACAGGCGCACGGTGAGGGCGGCGATCTCTTCGGCACTCGCCTGCTTGGGGGCCTTCTTGCCGGGCACGATCATGTTGGGCTTCAGCACGATGCCCTCCAGGAAGACACGGGCTTCATAGAGCTCGTCAAACACCGTCTTGAGCACGAATTCAGTAACTTCGTAGCAGCGCTCGAGCGAGTGGCCGCCGTCCATGAGGACTTCGGGCTCGACGATCGGCACGATGTTGTTGGCCTGGCACAGCGCGGCATAGCGGGCCAGCGCCTGCGCATTGGCGAGCACGGCGCCGCGCGTCGGGATGCCGTCAGCGATGTCGATCACGGCGCGCCATTTGGCGAAGCGTGCACCCATTTCGTAATAGGCAGCGAGGCGCTCGCCCAGACCGTCGAGACCTTCGGTGATCGTCTCACCGGGAAAGTTCGGCAGCGGCTTGATGCCGGCGTCCACCTTGATGCCCGGAAGCGAACCGGCCTGCTCGATCAGCTTGACCAGCGGCGTGCCGTCCTTGGCGTTCTGGCGGATCGTCTCGTCATAGAGAATGACGCCGGAGATATGCTTCTCCATCGCCTCCTTGGAGCGGAACATGAACTCGCGGTAGTCGCGGCGGGAATCGGCCGTGGATTCCACGCCGATCGCATCGAAGCGGCGCTTGATCGTGCCTGAGCTTTCGTCGGCGGCCAGAAGTCCCTTGCCGCGCGCCACCATGGCCTGCGCGACCTTCGCGAGTTGGTCCTTGTTCATCTCAATCCTCCGGAAGCAAAATTGGCACGAGTTGTTTATTTCTGCCGCAAAGCCTCGACGCCCGGCAGCACCTTGCCCTCGAGCCATTCGAGAAACGCGCCGCCGGCGGTCGAAATATAGGTAAAGCGATCCGCTGCGCCCGACTGGTTGAGCGCGGACACGGTGTCGCCGCCGCCCGCCACCGTCACCAGCGCACCCGACGCCGTCAGGTCAGCGGCGAATTTTGCCACCGCATTGGTGCCGGCATCGAAAGGCTGCATTTCAAAAGCCCCGAAAGGCCCGTTCCAGACCAGTGTCTTGCACTTGTGCAGGATGCCTTCGACGCCTTTCACGGATGCCGGACCGAGATCGAGGATCATCTCGTCGTCGGCGACATGATCGACATCGACGACACGGTTTTCCGCATGTGCCTTGAAGTCTTTCGCGGCAACAGCATCCACTGGCAGCACGATCTCGCAATTGCCCGCCTTCGCCTGCGCGATGATCGAGCGCGCGGTATCGAGAAGATCCTTCTCGCACAGCGACTTTCCGACTTGCTTGCCCTGCGCGGCCAGAAACGTATTGGCCATGCCGCCGCCGATGATGATGTAATCGACCTTCTTCGACAGATTGCCGAGCAGTTCGAGCTTGGTGGAAACCTTGGCACCACCAACCACAGCAGCGACCGGACGCTTCGGTGTTTCCAGAGCCGCCGTCAGCGCGTCGAGTTCGGCCTGCATGCCACGCCCCGCATAAGCGGGCAGCACATGGGCGAGGCCTTCGGTCGAGGCGTGGGCGCGATGCGCCGCTGAGAAGGCGTCGTTGACATAGAGATCGCCGAGCTTGGCGAGACTCGCCACGAAAGCCGGGTCGTTCTTCTCTTCGCCCTTGTGAAAGCGCGTGTTTTCCAGGAGCAGGATTTCGCCTTCGCGCAGTTTCGCAACAGCATCTTCGGCCACCGAACCGATGCAATCAGCCGCGAAGGCGACATTACGGCCCACGTGCTCACCGAGCGCGGCGGCAATGGGCTTCAGCGAATTGGCTTCGTCGGGTCCATTCTTGGGCCGTCCGAAATGCGCCAGCAGCACGATGCGCGCGCCCTTGCGCGCGAGTTCCGCGATCGTCGGCACGATGCGCTCGATGCGCGTCGCATCCGAGATGCGGCCGTTTTCCATGGGCAAATTGAGATCGACGCGCAGCAGGACACGCTTTCCGGAAACGTCGGCCTGATCGAGGGTACGGAAAGAACTCATGTCGTGATGCCGCGCGTGGCGCCCCTGTCCTTAAAAATGGGAGGGGCGCGTCCGCTGTTCGCGTCGCGCCCCGGTCCTTGGTCTCAGATGAGCTTCGCCATCGCAACGGCGGTGTCGCTCATGCGGTTCGAGAAGCCCCACTCGTTGTCATACCAGGACAGGATGCGCACGAACGTGCCTTCCAGCACCTTCGTCTGGTCCATGTGGAAGACCGACGAATGCGAGTCGTGGTTGAAGTCGATGGAGACGTTGGGCGCGTTCGTATAGCCCAGAATGCCCTTCATCGGGCCGTCTGTCGCGGCCTTGATGGCGGCGTTCACTTCAGCAGCCGTCGTGGCGCGCGAAGCGACGAACGTCAGGTCGACGACCGAAACGTTCGGGGTCGGCACGCGGATCGCGGAGCCATCGAGCTTGCCGTTGAGTTCCGGCAGCACGAGGCCAACCGCCTTGGCGGCGCCCGTCGAGGTCGGGATCATCGACATCGCCGCGGCGCGGGCGCGGTAGAGGTCCTTATGCATGGTGTCCA
>JAQGKN010000313.1 GCA_028290085.1 Hyphomicrobiales bacterium | reverse complement strand
TGAAGGCCGCGCTCGACGTGAAGATGCCCGACGCGCGCCCCGTGCCCTTCGGCCATCTCGGCGACGGCAACATCCATTACAACATTTCGCAGCCGGTCGGGGGCGACAAGCAGGCGTTCCTGGACCGCTGGTCTGAGGCCAATGACATCGTTCATGGCATCGTCGCCCAGCATCAGGGCTCGATCTCGGCGGAGCACGGCATCGGCCTGATGAAGCGCGACCTGCTGCCCGGCGTGAAGGACCCTGTCGCGATGGAGGTCATGCACGCCATCAAGAAGACGCTGGACCCCAAGGGCATTCTCAACCCCGGCAAGGTGCTGGCCTGAGTTTTCGCTAAAACAGGCTGCCCTGCGGATCTTCCAGCGGGGCAGCGGCGGGCGCAGCTTCCGCCCGTTCGACCGGCTTCATGGGCTCCTGAATCCCCGGCCCGTCATTGGCCACCTTGTTGACCGCCGTCCCGATCTCGAAAAATTCCAGAACATTCTCTGCGGCGGGGCGCATGAGCTTTTGCGCCGTCGTGTCGCGTTCGTCGTCGAGCGACAGCCACGTGACGAAATTTTCGGGTTCGATCACGACAGGCATCCGGTCATGGATCGCGGAAATCAGGCCGTTGGCGTGAGTGGTGAGAATGCAGGCGGTCTCCAGCTCCTCGCCGTTTGGCCCCATCCAGCTTTCCCACAGGCCCGCCAGAGCTAATGGAACGTGATCGCGGCGTCGGATCAGGAAGGGCGTTGCCGTACCCGGCTTGCGAGGTGCCGGCCCTCGCTGCCACTCGTAGAACGCGTCCGCGATAAACAGGCAGCGGCGCCTGCGCAGCGCGTTGCGAAAGCTCGCCTTCTCGGCGGCCGTTTCCGATCGAGCATTGATGACCAGCGGGTAGTCCTTCGGATCCTTGACGAAGGGCGGCAGAAAGCCCCAGCGAACGAGACGGAATTGACGCGCGCTTTGCCCATCCGGCGTGCGTTCCAACCGCACCACCGGCACGGGCTGCGTGGGAGCGATGTTCGTGCGCGGCGGAAAGTTCGGATTTCCAACGTAGCCGAAGTAAGACTTAACTGCCTCAGGGGGCAATGTAATCGCGTATCTTCCGCACATATACGATCCTTTTGGATACCGTATTCCTGCAAGAAATGTTTCAACGCAAGCTTTTATTATGAGTCTTCGCTCTAAGCTTGCGCCATTCTCACGGATGGCATTTTTTATGACATTTTCACGCGCCTCACTCGAGACAAGTCTGCGGGACTCCCATGTCTCGGGAGACGCGAACATGCTGGTCAATCCCGTATCTGGGCTTGCCAATGATTATCTCAACCATTTCAACGAAGCTGTCATGATCATTGAGCAGCTTCCCGTTATGCCGGAGCTGATCGAAGACCTGCTCGCGTGGCGGCCGCTGTCCTACGACGATTATTTTACGTTGTCGCCGTTGCCCGATCGCGACAAGGCGCGTCTTGCCTATCAGAAGCTCGACACGCATTTCCGCCGGCAATTCGAGGACGTCGTTGCGGACCTCGACCATCTCGCCACCGGAAGCATTGTCGCCATTCGCCTTCACCTGCGCTCCGATGCGCAAGACACCACCGACAAGCTGACGAGCCTCTGCTCACGGGCGGGTTCCTCGTTGCGAGACGTGCTCAAGAAGGCAACATCCATCATCAACACTGGCATGGCCGAGGCGACCGAAAACGCGCAGCGACGCGCCGACAGGTTGCTCGCCGTCAAGCTCAGAGCCATGCAGGACGTGGACGATTTCTTCAAGCGCGCGCAATCCGCGCGAGGCTGACGGGCGGCACGCAATCGTCGGGAACGAAGAAGTCGGACATCAGCGCAACGCTGGGATCGACGCGATACTGGTCGAACTCGCGTACGCCCGCTTCCCATAAAAACGTATCGTCGATCAGAAAACGCCCGGTCAGCTCGCGCGAGGGCGTCGTGAACACGAGATGAGCCGCATCGGCCACGATCTCAGGCGTACGCGAGGCGCGCATCAGCGCATCGCCTCCCAATAAATTACGCACGGCAGAGGTCGCAATCGTCGTGCGCGGCCACAGCGCGTTGACCGCGATGCCCTTGCCGCGCAACTCACCCGCGAGACCCAGCACCACCATGCTCATTCCAAACTTCGCCATGGAATAGGCAGTGTGGGCCGAGAACCATTTCTCCTTCATGTCGAGCGGGGGAGACAGCATGAGGATGTGCGGATTGGCAGCGCGCGCGAGAAAAGGCACTGCGAATTTCGACACCATGAAGGTGCCGCGCGAATTGATCTGGTTCATCAGATCGTAGCGCTTCATTTCCGTCGCCTGGCTATCGCCAAGCGAGATGGCGCTGGCATTGTTGACGACAATGTCGATGCCGCCAAAATGGCGTGCGGTCTCGTCGAGTGCGGCGCGAACCTGCGCTTCCACTCGCACGTCGACCACGAGCGGCAGCGCCTTGCCGCCTGCCTTCTCGATCTCTTCGGCCGCCGAATAGATCGTGCCGGGCAGTTTCGGATTGGGCTCCGAGGTCTTCGCGGCGACGGCGATGTTGGCGCCGTCGCGTGCGGCGCGCAGCGCGATGGCGAGCCCGATGCCGCGCGAGGCGCCGGTGATGAAGAGCGTCTTGCCAGCCAGTGTCGCGGTCATTTCAGGCTCCTCAGGATTTGGGTTTGGCGCGCATCATGAACTGCATGAAGGCCTGACGCGCTTCGTCCGATCGAAGCGCCTGCGAAAACGCCTGCGCTTCCTCGTTCATGCGCGCCTTCAGTGCTGAAAGATCGCCGCGCAACAGACGCCGCGTGGTGGCGACGGCCGCACCGGGCTTGGCGGCCAGCGCCTGCGCACGCGCAGCGGCATGGGCGTAAAGATCGGCATTGGGGACGATGGAATTGACGAGGCCAAGACGGTGCGCCTCCGCCGCGTCGAAGCTTTCGCCGAGCATCAGGAACTCGCTCGCCTTGGCGAGGCCGATGCGCTGGGGGAGCAACAGCGAAGAGCCCGCCTCCGGCACGAGGCCGAGATCGACGAAGGGCATTTTGAAAAGGGCATCGGGCGCGGCGTAGACGAGATCGCAATGCAGGATCAGCGTCGTGCCGATGCCGATGGCGAGTCCTTCGATGGCAGCTATCAGCGGCGTTTCAAGTGCTGCGAGGCGTTCGACGAAGCGCCATGCCGGCATCTCGTCCGGCGTCTGCGCTGAGGCGATGAAATCGCCGATGTCATTGCCCGACGTAAACACGCCATCTGCGCCGCGCAGCACGATCGCGCCGATCCGCGCGTCGCCGTCGGCCTCGTCGAAGGCCGCGATCATGGTCTCATACATCGCGCCGGTCAGCGCGTTCTTCTTGGCCGTGCGGCGCAGGGCGATTGTGAGGACTGCGCCGTCCCTGACGATCTCGACGTCGCTCATCTCAAACCGCCAGCGCGGCATCGGCCGCCAATATGCAGGATGCACTGTCGACGATGGTGCTGGCCAGTGACGGTGCCGCGCAGGCGCAGTTTTCCGCGAAGAAGCGCGCCTGCGTGAGCCATGTTCCGCTTTCCGAATTTTCCGCCATGGCGAGGCTCGCGAGCGCCGTGCCGCCGCGTGCCAGCGCGAACAGGCGCAGATAGGGCGTGGCACTTGCGAGCGCTGCGGCGGGCTCTTCGGCGAGTTGCACGAGCAGCGTTTCCGACGCCCCGGCCAGCGCTTCGACAGCCTCGCTCAGGCGGCGCGGCATGGTGCCGAAGCGCAGATCTTCCTGTTCCTGCAGGCCGGCGATCACGGCCCACATCGCGGCGAGTTCAGCCTTGAAAGCCGCGCCACCGGAAAGTGTGAGTTTGCGCTGCACAAGGTCGATGGCCTGAATGCCGTTGGTGCCCTCGTAAATGCCGGCAATGCGCGCGTCGCGCATCAATTGCGCCGCGCCGGTCTCCTCGATGAAGCCCATGCCGCCATGCACCTGCACGCCGAGCGAGGCGACTTCGTTGGCGATATCGGTCGCGTAGGCCTTGGCAACCGGCGTCAGCAGCCGGGCGCGTTCGAGACCGGCGCGGCGCGCTTCGGGCGTGCCGCCGCGATGGGCCACGTCGAGCGCCTGCGCCGTCATGTAGCAAAGCGCGCGGGCGGCCGAGGTCGTCGCTTTCATGGTGAGCAGCATGCGCCGCACATCGGGATGTTCGACGATGGGGCTCATGGCCTCGCCTGACGCGCCGGGTGCGCGGCCCTGCCTCCGCTCATGCGCGAAAGCGATGGCCGTCTGCGTCGCGCGCTCTGCTACGCCGACGCCCTGAAGGCCCACGGAGAGGCGCGCATTGTTCATCATCGTGAACATGCAGGCGAGGCCGCGATTTTCCTCACCGATGAGGTAGCCCGTCGCGCCGCCGTCGTCGCCGAAGATCATGGTGCAGGTGGGTGAGCCGTGAATGCCCATCTTGTGCTCGATGCCGCCACAACGAAGGTCGTTGCGCGCGCCCAGGCTGCCGTCGGCGTTGACGAGAAACTTCGGCACGAGGAACAGCGAGATGCCGCGCGTGCCTGCAGGCGCGGCGGGCAGCCGCGCGAGTACGAGATGCACGATGTTGTCTGTCAGATCGTGTTCGCCCTAGGTGATGAAGATCTTCTGGCCCGTGATGCGATAGGTCCCGTCGCCTGCGCGCTCGGCCCGCGTGCGCAGGGCCGCGAGATCGGAACCGGCCTGCGGCTCCGTGAGGTTCATCGTCGCCGCCCATTCGCCCGACACGATGCGGTCGAGATAGGCCGCGCGTAGATCGTCGCTGCCATGCGCGACAAGGGCCTCGATGGCGCCGACGCTGAGCAGCGGGGCCAGCGCAAATGCCATGTTGGCGCCGTTCCAGGCCTCGATGCAGCCTGCGTTGAGGAGATGCGGCAGGCCCATGCCGCCATGGGCTTCCGGCGCTGTAACGCCCATCCAGCCGCCCTCTGTCCAGCGGCGATAAGCATCCGGCCAGCCGGTCGCGGTCGTCACTGTGCCATTGGCGAAGGTCGCACCCTCCTTGTCGCCGATGCGGTAGAGCGGCGCGAGCACGCCCTCGGCCATTTTGGCGGCCTCATCAAGGATGGAGGCGGCGGCGCTGTCGGCGAGATCGGGATATAGCCCGGCGGCGATTCCCTCTTCCAGGCCGGCAGCATGAGTCATGGTGAAGAGCATGTCGGCGACGGGCGCGCGATATGGCATGATCGTTTTCTCCCGGCACGTCTCAGATCGCCCAACTTGACGCCGAAAGTGTTACGGCTGACAAGGCCCGGCGCAGTCGCGTTGGTTCATGTGTAAACTATTTGCCGAACGAGCTCAAATGAATCCCGATGCCGCCTCCCCCACCGGCTCCCTGGCGACGCGCCTCGTGAAGGCCGATGCCGCCTCCATCGCTGAGGCCGGGACGGTGCTGCGCGCGGGCGGGCTCGTCGCTTTTCCGACCGAGACGGTTTACGGGCTCGGCGCCGATGCGACCTCGGGCGCGGCGGTCGCGAAGATTTATGCCGCCAAGGAGCGGCCGCAGTTCAATCCGCTGATCGCCCACGTGGCCGATCTCGAAACGGCACAGCGCCAGGGCGTTTTCGGCCGCGACGCATTGACGCTGGCGGACGCTTTCTGGCCGGGGCCGCTGACGCTCGTGGTGCCGGTGGCCGGAACCTGCGAGGTCAGCGATCTTGCGCGCGCCGGGCTGGAAAGCGTCGCGCTGCGCGTGCCCGCCCATCCTGTGGCGCAGGCGCTGCTGCACGCTGTGGGACGCCCCGTGGCTGCGCCCTCCGCCAATCGGTCAGGGCGGGTGAGCCCGACGCATGCGGCGCATGTAATGGGCGACCTCGAGGGACGGATCGACATGATCATCGATGGCGGCGCGCCGGATGTCGGTGTCGAATCGACGATTGTCGCATGCCTCGACAACAGCGGCGTGACGCTTTTGCGCCCCGGCGGCATCTCGCGCGAGAGAATCGAATCCGTGCTGGGACACAAAGTGGCGAGCCCCGCTTCCGCCGGGCCTGTCACGGCGCCCGGCATGCTGGCCTCCCATTACGCGCCCAACGCGCAATTGCGGCTCGACGCCGAGCATGTAGAGCCCGGCGAGGCCGTGCTCGATTTCGGCGGGCGATTCGCGGATGTGCAGGCTGCGAGCTTCGACCTTTCGCCGACCGGAGATCTGGCGGAAGCCGCGACGAATTTGTTCGCGTTCCTGCGGGCGCTGGATGCGACGGGCGCCGAGATCATCGCCGTGGCGCCGATTCCGCATGAGGGTCTGGGCGAAGCGATCCGCGACCGGCTCGCACGGGCGGCAGCGCCGAGGTGACGCGCAGCGTGGCTTGCTGGCGGCCCTCGCCTCGCCTAGACTGCGTCCCAAGATAAAAACGCCCTCGATGGCGTCGACCCTTGGGAGGGAAATATGCTCACGAGACGCGGTGCGCTTGCACTGACACTCGCGATGGCTGTCGCGCCGGCACAAGCCGAATCCGTTGCTGAATTCTACAAGGGCAAGACCGTTCAGCTCGTCGTGGGCTACGGGCCCGGCGGCGGCTACGATGTTTATGCGCGCCTGCTTGCGCGTTTCCTCGGCAAGCACATCCCCGGCAATCCCACCGTCATCGTGCAGAACATGCCGGGCGCGGGCAGCCTGCGGGCCGCCAATTATCTCTATGCCACCGCACCACGTGACGGCACCGTCATCGGCACCTTTGCGCGCAACATGCCGCTGATGGGCGTGCTCGGTGGAAATTCCAATGTGCAGTTCGATCCGCGCAAGTTCACATGGCTCGGCTCTCCCTCGAGTTCAGAGAACGACGCCTATCTGCTCATCGCGCGCAAGGATGCCGCGGTGAAGAAGATTGAAGACGTGTTCAAGCCCGGTGGCCCCGCGCTCATGCTCGGCGGCACAGCGGAAGGCGCGACCGGCAACGATGTGTCGGTCTTGATGCGCGATGCGCTGGGCATGAACATCAAGCTCATCGCGGGCTATCCCGACAGCGGCGCGTTGTTTCTGGCCGCCGACCGCAAGGAGATCGACGGTCGCTTCGTCGGCCTCTCCGCCGTCGCCTCGTCGAAACCCGACTGGCTGAAGCCCAATTCCGACATGCATGTGCTGCTGCAATTCGCACGCAGAACGCGGCACAAGGATTTCCCCGACGTGCCGACCGCTCGCGAGATTGCCCCCAACCCGCGCGCGCTGGCTTTGATCGAGCTGGCCGAGATCCCCTACTCGCTGTCGCGCCCCTATGTGGCGCCGCCCGGCCTGCCGCCGGATCGTGCGAAGGCCCTGCAGAAGGCCTTTCTCGATGTGAATGCCGATCCCGACTACATGGTCGAA
Source organism: Hyphomicrobiales bacterium (assembly GCA_028290085.1). GTDB lineage: Bacteria > Pseudomonadota > Alphaproteobacteria > Rhizobiales > Beijerinckiaceae > Terripilifer. The sequence continues at coordinate 2,760 of JAQGKN010000313.1, read as the reverse complement.
GCGGCGAAAATTCAGGTCGACATCAGCCCGGTCGGCGGCCCCGAGGCGCTCGAAATGATCGAGAAGCTCGCCTCCTCGCCGCCTGACCTGCTCGCCTATATCAAGAACCTGCAATGACGCCGAACGGCGCGCCGCATTCCGGGAGGAGATTCATGTCGAGACGAATGGCACTCGCGTTTTGCGCGTCGGTCGCTCTCGCCGTCACCACGTTCGCTGTGCCCGCACGCGCGGACGCGGTTGCGGATTTTTACAAGGGCAAGAGCATCCAGCTCATCGTCGGCTACGGGCCGGGCGGCGGCTATGATGTCTATGCGCGCCTGCTGGCGCGGTTCATGAGCAAATATGTGCCGGGCAACCCAGCCATTGTGGTGCAGAACATGCCTGGTGCCGGCAGTCTTCTGGCCGCCAATTACATCTACAATATCGCGCCGAAGGACGGCACGGTTATCGGCACATTCGCGCGCAACATGCCGCTGATGGGCGTGCTCGGCGGCAATGCGGCCGTTAAATACGACGCACGGAAATTCACGTGGCTCGGGTCGGCGTCGAGCTATCAGGAAGATTCCTACCTCATGTGGGTGCGCAAGGATGCGAAGGTACAGACGGTCGCCGATGCGCAAGTACCCGGCGGTCCGCAGCTTGTGCTGGGTGGCACCGGTGAGGGCGCGACCGGTAACGATGTGCCTGTCGTGCTGCGCGATGCGCTTGGGATGAACATCAAGCAGATCACCGGCTATCCCGATAGCAATGCGATCTTTCTCGCCATCGAGCGCAAGGAAGTGGAGGGACGCACGACCGACCTTTCCGCCGTGCGCACCAATCGGCCGGATTGGCTGAAGCCCAATTCCTACATGCACGCGCTGCTGCAATTCGGCCGCGCGACGCGCCACCCCGACTTCCCTGACGTGCCGACCGCTCGCGAACTCGCGAAAGACGAGAAGTCGCGCGCTTTGATCGAACTCGCCGAACTTCCCTATGTTTTGTCGCGCCCCTATGTGGCGCCTCCCGGCGTTCCGGCGGATCGCGCGCAGGCGCTGGAAAAGGCATTTCTCGACGCTTATCGCGATCCCGAACTCATGGTGGAAGCTGAAAAGCTCGGCATCGGCGTAAGCCCGATCGGCGGCAAGGAAGCCATTGCCCTGATCGACCAGATCGCGGGCGCGCCGCAGGAACAGCGCGATTACATCCGCAATCTCTTCACCGCCAGCAAGGCGGAGAAGTAGGCCAAATACGACTGCATTCTCAAACGAGCCCGGACAACGGGCCGGAGCACGGGAGGACGAAATGGCCAAGCCATGGATGCGCATCGCAGTTGCCAGTGTGGCGCTCTGCTTGCTTGCAACGCTTGCGTGCGCGCAATCGGTCGAGGATTTTTATCGCGGGCGCACGGTGCAACTCGTCCTCGGCTACGGACCCGGTGGCGGCTACGACGTCTATGCGCGGCTTGTTGCGCGGCACATCGGGCGCTTCATTCCGGGCAATCCCAATGTCGTGGTGCAGAACATGCCCGGCGCAGGCACTCTTGTGGCGACTAACTACCTCTTCAATACCGCGCCGCGCGACGGCAGCGTGATCGGCGCTTTTGCGCGCGACATGGCGCTGATGGGCGTGATCGGCGGCAATGCCAACACGCGCTTCGACCCGCTGAAATTCACTTGGCTCGGCACGGCGGCGAGCGGCACGAACGATGCCTATCTGATGCTGGTGCGCAAGGATGCAGCCGTGAAAAGCATCGCCGATGCGCGCAAGGCGGGCGGGCCGACGCTGGTGCTCGGTGGCACGGGTGAAGGCGCTGGCGGCAACGATTGGGCGAACATGTTGCGCGACACGATCCCGCTCAACTTGAAAATGATCGCCGGTTACCCCGACAGTGCGGCCATGTTCATGGCCATCGAGCGCAAGGAAATCGACGGGCGTTCCCTCGATTATTCCTCGCTGAAATCTTCGCGGCCCGACTGGCTGAAGCCCGACAGCCCGGTCCATGTGATCCTGCAATTCGGCCGCCGCACGCGACACCCCGATTTCCCAGATGTGCCGACCGCGCTGGAACTCGCGCCCAACGACAAGGTGCGTGCTCTCATCGACATGGCGGAACTTTCAAACACCTTGTCGCGCCCCTTTGCGGCGCCGCCTGGCATTCCTGAGGATCGTGCGCGCGCCTTGCAAACGGCCTTCATGGCCATGTGCGCGGATGCGGATTATCGCGCCGACGCTGAGAAATTACGGGTCGATGTGAGCCCGCTCGATGCTGCCGCCGTGCGTGACGTTATCGAAAAGCTCGCAAACAAGCCCAAGGACGTGCGCGATCAGATGCGGCAGATCCGCTACGAGAGCGACAAGAAAGGCGGCTGAGCCGCAACAGCTTTTTGTGTTCCAACCCAGAGGACGATATGCCCCACGACGCAAGCGAAGGTTCACACTGGCACGAACCGAAGGCTGGCGAAAACGCCGGCTTCGGCAATTTCTCGCGCCCTGCCATGCCCTATGACCGCTTCATGGAAGCGGAGAACATCCCCGTGCATCGCGCGATCGGCGTGCATCGCGTGCAGGATCTGCCGATGAAGCCCTGGGCGCGGCTCGGCGGACGTGGCACCTACATCCAGCTCTTCGGCACCGAAGGGCTCTGGGGCATGTATGTCGTGGAAATTCCGCCGGGTGGCGCGCTCAACGCAGAGCGTCATGTCTACGAGAAGGAAGTTCTCGTCATCGAGGGCCGCGGCTCAACGGAAATCTGGCAGGAGGGCGTCTCGAAGAAGCAGA
>JAQGKN010000310.1 GCA_028290085.1 Hyphomicrobiales bacterium | reverse complement strand
TCGACGATCATGTCGCCGCGCTGATGCAGGCCCGGCATGATGGTGCAGCCCGGCGAACCGGCGAGATTGTGGCGCAGCACGTTCTTGCGTGTCGCGTTGGGGTCTTCCGCGCGCGTGCGCCAGAAGGGATTGGCGCGGATCTCTTCAACGTCGCGATAGGTCGTAACGAGATGAATCACGGGAATGCCTGCGGCACGCGCACCTTCGAAGAACGCCTTGTTGGCGGCAACCAGCCGCGCGGCCGTCTCCGGCGAAGCCGGCATGGTCGCGACCGAGGGGTCGAGATGGCCGCGATGACAATCGATTGCGACGATGGCCGGGCGGATTTGGTCGAGGCCGAAGTTCATCCGTGACATCCTCAGATCAGGACGTTCCAGCTGGTTGTCAGAAGCGCGCGCTGGTCGATGTGAAAGACATCGGCGAGCCAGTCGGCGAGGATTTCCTGGCCGATGGTCGGGTTGTCGTGCTGGCAATGTTCAGCGCCGGTTTCATTCTCGTCGGTCAGCCGCAGCGTCGCATTCACGCCATGCGCGATGGCATAATCATAGGTCTTGCACGAGGCGGAGACGGTGAGCACGTCGTGGCCGCCGTGCAGCACGAGATAGGGGCATTTCATATGCTCGAGATGACCTTCGAGCGTGAAGGGCACGGCCTTTTCCATGGCAGCCTTCATCGTGGGTGTCCCAAACACCCATTTCACATGCATGGCGAGGCCGAAGTCTTCGCCCTTGTTGCCCCAGATATCGGTGATCGACCAGATCGCGCCATGTGAGATGCAGGCGGCGAGACGCGGCTCGTAGCAGCCCGCCCGCGCGGCGTAATAGCCGCCGAGACTCGAGCCGCAGACGGCGATGCGCGCTGGATCGACATCGTCGCGCGTCAGCAGCCAGTCGATGCATTTGCCCACCGGCACTTCGGTATCGACGCGGTTATAGACTTTGTGACGGCGCAGCGTGCCGCCCTGTCCGGGCATATCGACCATCAGCACGGAAATGCCACGCTGCAGGCAGCCATGCGCCTGCATGAACCACATTTCGTCCTTGATGCTGTCGAGACCACCCATGCAGATCAGCACGGGCAGCTGTTGGCCGGGGAAGGGCGCGCGCACGAAGTAGCCGCAGAGTGAGACGCCATTCTCATATGGAATTTCGACGGCTTCGCCGGGCGGGTTGAGATATTGCAGGAACTTCTTGCTGCACGCCTCCATCTGCTCGAACGTCGGCAGGCGGCGCGGATCTTCCGGCCCCAGATGAAACTCGGCCTGCCGGTAATAATCGGCGGCGCGCAACACGCAGTTCATGGCGGTGCGGATATGGCCCTTGGCTTCCTCGGCAAGTCCGCGCTGCCAATTGAAATCGGCGATGCGCTTCCATTCTTTATGCCAGCTTTCCAGATCGCCGGGTATCATGCGTGACGCTGCGAGAAACACTTCGCTGACGGCACCGCCGCCTTCCTGCGTTTCGCCCAGGCCCCGGCGGAATTGGTAGGAGAGCCAGGGATGGTCGGGCCAATGGTGCCAGCCCATCGGCTCATAATGTGCGCTGCGATCCGCCGTAATGGCTTCGATCGCATTGTCATCATCGAGAAGGGCCATGGAATGCGACCTCACGTTCATTGACCGCCGACCTCGATACGGTCACCGAGGGAAAGGCGGTTGTCAATCTCAACTGCACACACTTTCCATCATCATATGGGCAGGTGCACGAAAAGCGGCCGGTAAATTGAGTGCAAATCGCCAAAACGGCAGGCTTTCATGTGTAAATTTTTTGCAGCTGCACACACTTGCTGGAAGTTGTAGTTCCTGCTGTATTCACTTCGAGCGTCCGGATGGGTGAACATGAACGATCGAGAACCGAGCGGCATACCTTCCGTCGACCAGTTGACTGGCGACACAGCGATATTCGAAGCGGACCGCGGCGAAGCGCGTTCCATCTCCTCGGCCGACCGCATGCGGGAAGCGATCCTTTCGGGCGAGTTCGCTCCGGGCGAGCGCCTGAACGAAGTGCACCTGTCGCGCGCCTTGGGCGTGTCGCGCACACCAACCCGCGCTGCACTGCACGCGCTGGCGGCCGAAGGCCTTGTAGATTACGAGCGCAATCGCGGCTTCACCGTGCGCGCGTTCCCGATGCAGGCGGTGCTCGACGCCTATGAGATTCGCGCAAGTCTCGAAGGTCTGGCGTGCCGCTTCGCCGCCGAGCGTGGGTTGGACGCGGAGCATCGCGAGATCATGGAGCAAGCCTTGCGCGATGGTGACGCGATACTCGCGCACGCAACGCTGGACGAGGCCGATCTGATCGCCTATCGCGCCATGAACGTGGCCTTCCACGATGCGATTCTGGCGGCTGGCCGCAATCGCATGCTGGCCGAGGCTGTCCGCATGACGCTGAACATGCCAGGCTCGACGCATCGGCACATCGTGTCCTTCACACACCGCGACGTGCGCCGCCGCCACGACGATCATCATCGTCTCTACGAACTGATCGATGCCGGACATGGCTGGCGCGCGGAATTGCTGATGCGCGAGCACGTCATCGGGCTCGCCGGCGCCGGGCGCGTTCGCGCGCCGGCCTAAGTGACCGTTCAAAAATTTGACTCGCAGAGAACGCTGACGCCGCGCGTTCCCCTCCTCTTGCGGGGAGGGGCTAGGGGAGGGGGCCCTGCCGATCTTCCAAAAATAGCTGCGTCGCAGGAACTTTCCGTCAAGACGTGCGACCACCACCCTTGTTCCCTCCCCGCAAGGGGAGGGAGACGAGCTCAAGCATTCAGCGAAATTCCTGTCCGAGCTTTTATTCAAACAGTTTTCTAAAGGTCGCGCCTTGTTCCCCCTTTCGGCGGGACAATGGCAAGCTGCAGCGGCCGCGGTCTGCCCGTAGCGGGAGGCGCCACCGCGAAGCGCTTCAGCGTTTCCGCCATGGCGAGATAGACAAGTGTGATGGCGGCCATGCTGGCCAGCACAGGCAGTGGCAGTGGCAGTGGAACGAAGCCGACGACGTGGCCGATGGGCGTCAGCGCCAGCAAGAGGGCTGCGGCCAATCCGCCGAGCGATGTTGCCGTCAGTACGATATTCGGCCGGCTCGCCCAAACGGGACGGCTGGTGCGAATGATGAAGATCACGAGGATCTGCGTCGCAATGGATTCCACAAACCAAGCGGTGCGAAACGTCGCCACATCGGATTTCAGCATGAGCCACAGGACGGCGAAGGTCGCACCGTCGAAGATCGACGACAGCGGCCCCATGATGAGCGTGAAGCGAAGCACCGCCTTCATGTCCCAGGCCCGCGGCTTGGCGAGATCTTCCTCGTCTGCCGTGTCGAAGGGAATGCCGATTTCCGAAATGTCATAGATCAAGTTGTTGAGCAGGATCTGCAACGGAGCCAGCGGCAGGAAGGGCAGCACGAGCGAGGCCAGCGCCATCGACAGCATGTTGCCGAAATTCGAGCTGGTGCCCATCCGCAAATATTTCATGATGTTGGCATAGGTGCGCCGGCCCTCCGCGACGCCGTCGGCGAGCACACCGAGATCAGGCGCCAGCAGGATGATGTCGGCGGCCTCGCGCGCCACGTCCGTGCCGCCTTCTACAGAAAGCCCGACGTCTGCAGCGTGAATCGCGGGCGCGTCATTGATGCCATCGCCGATGAAGCCGACTGTGTGTCCGGTGCGGCGCAAGGCCCGCACGATGCGGCTTTTCTGGTCGGGCGAAATCCGCACGAAGAGGTCCGTCGTGACGACGCGCGCGGCGAGTGCGATATCGGAAAGGTCCGCGATCTCGTCGCCATTGAGAATGCCGATAGCGGGCAAGCCTAGTGTAGCGACCAGATGCTGCACGACGGGCGCCGCATCGCCCGAGATCACCTTCACGCGCACGCCCGCCTTGGCGAGCCGCGCCACGGCGGCGGTGGCCGAAGCCTTCGGCGGGTCCAGAAACACAGCGCAGCCTGCAAACACCAGATCCGCTTCGTCACTCGTCGCGAGCTTGCGCCCGTCAGGCGCCATCTTGCGCCAGCCGACGCCGAGCAGCCGAAGCCCCTGGCGCCCCTTGTCATCCAGCAGCGTGGTGATGCGCGCGCGCAGTGCATCGTCGAGCGGCACCAGCGAACCGTCCGCAGCCTCTGCCTGCGTGCAAAGCGGCAGCAGACTTTCGGGCGCGCCCTTAGTAATGAGCTGAGGCTCTGCCCCGTGCGAGACGAGCACTGACGCGCGGCGGCGGTCAAAATCGAAGGGCAGGTCGCCGAGCCGTGTCCCGTCGCCAGCGCTTTGCGGCGCTTCCGCCATCAGTGCATCGTCGAGGCTGCTGCGCATGCCGCTGGCAAAGCGGCTGTTGCAGCGCGCCAGTTCCGTAACACGGGCGCTGTCGGCGCCATCGACACCAAAGCTGCCGGTGTGGACAATCCTCGCCTCTGTCAGCGTGCCCGTCTTGTCCGTGCAGAGCACATCCATGGCGCCAAGATCGTGGATGGCCGAAAGACGTTTCACCACGACCTTGCGCGCAGCCATGCGCTCGGCCCCGCGCGCGAGTGTGACCGTCATCACCATGGGCAGGAGCTCGGGCGTCAGGCCGACGGCCAGTGCCACCGCGAAGAGAAAACTTTCCAGCGACAGACCGCGGCCGATCATCTGCGTAAGCAGCACGAACAGGACGAGAAAGCCGGTGAGCCGCAGGATCAGCATGCCCAGCGCATGAACGCCCCGTTCGAATGCCGTCGGCGCCGCTTTCTCCTGAACTGAGGCGGCGATGGCGCCAAAGCGCGTGCTCGCGCCAGTCGCGACAACAAGCATCAGTGCCTCGCCGCCGACCATGCTGGTGCCGCCGAACAGCGCGCTGGACGTGTCGGGCTTGCCCGTGTCGCTCGCTGCGCGTGGCCGCTTTTCGGCGGGGTAGGGCTCGCCGGTCAGGATGGACTCGTTGACCGTGGCACCTTTGCTCGAAAGCACGATCCCGTCGGCGGGCACCAGATCGCCCGCGCGCAGATCAATCGTATCTCCGGGCACGAGGTCGCGAACCTGCAGCTCCACCACGCGCCCGTCGCGATGCACCGAGGCTTTCACCGCGACCGAACTCTTCAAAGCGGCGACCGCGACCTCCGCCTTGTGCTCCTGCACGATGTCGAGCACGACGGAGAACAGCACGATGACGACGATGATAACAAAGCTCTGCCAGTCGCCGGTCGCGCCCGAGATGAAGGCCGCGATGAGCAGAATGGCGATCAGCGGCTCGGCCAGCCGGCGCAACAACTTGGCAATCAGACTGCGGTGGACACTGGTGACGGCGACGTTGGGTCCAAGGCGGGCGAGCCGCTCTGCTGCCTCGCTGGAGGTCAAGCCGGTCGGGCGCGCCGTGAGTGCCTTGAGTGTCTGGTCGGCACCAGCTGACCAGAAGGCGCTTTGCGGATCATGCGTCATTGGAAGCCATCCGCTCATTTTTTGTGAGGTATTCCGCACCTGGCCCCAACGCGGCCACCTTGATGTGCATCATAAGCGCACGTAAGGGCGCTCCGCTTGATTTCGCGCAAGGCAGTCAGGCGAGCGCCGGGCTCAACTGCAATTCGTGTCCGCTTCGTTGACGAGGGGTACTTGGAATGGCGGACCCTTTCGAGTTCTGGCAGAGCCTATGGCCGTCGGCAGCGCTGGGCGCGCCTTTCTTTCAGACGCCGCCGCAGCAACAGCCTGAGCTTGCAACGCTCGATCAAGTGCGAGTGGATCTCTCGACCATGTGGCTCCGCGAGCGATCCTGCCGGCGCGATTGCGCGGCCGTGCCGACGCTGATCGTTGCCCCCTTCGCCCTGCATGATTCCTCCATCGCGGACTTCGCGTTGGGACATAGTCTGGCTGAAGCTTTCACGAATGCGGGTATTTCGTCGCTCGCCATGACTCAGTGGAAGTCTGCTACGGAAGCCATGCGCGACTTCGGCATCGACACTTATCTCGCCGACCTGAACGTCGCCGTCGACGATCTCGGGGGCCGCGCCGCGCTCGTCGGCCTGTGTCAGGGTGGTTGGCTAGCGACCGCATATGCAGCGCGTTTCCCACGCAAGGTGGCAGCATTGGTGCTTGCGGGTGCGCCAATTGATCTGAGTGCCGCCTCTTCGCAGATCACGCGGTCGCTGTCCGGCGTGTCGCCGCAAATGCTGGAAAGCATTGTCGGCCTGCACGGCGGCCGTGTCATGGGGCAGGTCGCGCTGCCCTTCTGGACGCGGGGCATGGACCGCAAGTTCGATGCGCGCGAGACCCTGCAATGTGGTGACGAGTCCGCGCTGCTGGCCAAGGCCGACGCCTGGAACGTCTTCACGGTCGATTTGCCCGGCACGTATTTCCTGCAGACCTCGGAATGGCTGTTCCGGGAAAACAAGCTGGCCCGAAATCTCTTTCCCGTGCTTGGCCGTCTTTGCGATCTCGGTCGGATCGAAGCGCCGATTTTCGTTCTTGCCGCGAAGGATGACGAGATCGTTGCTCTTCCTCAGGCCGTTG
>JAQGKN010000306.1 GCA_028290085.1 Hyphomicrobiales bacterium | reverse complement strand
CGCTATCGCGGCCCATGCACAGCATGTCGCGCAAAGCTTCCGCATCGAGAGGGAGCGGCAAGACGCTGTGGAAGAACGTCCGCAGATCGCGTGACGCGGCGTCGGGGTTTGCGCTCAGCAGCAGGACAGCACGGGGGCTGAAGGGATCGCGCGGTGCAAGGATCGCAGCCGTAGCGTCCTTGTCGACACCGAGCATGCGCTCGTCGACGAGAATGAGTTCGATACATTTCGCAGGTTTTGCCAGGGCGGACTTGATATCTGCGAGGCTCGTATAGGCCGTTGTCGCGCAACCCGACGTGCGGATGGTTTCAACGAGCCCGGAATCGCGGGAAAGAACCAGCGCCGGCGGCAGATGGCCGGTGCTTTCGGCCTGAGACGGCGCGGGCAAGACCTCGATCTCGAACCAGAAGGTCGAGCCGTGGCCGGGCTTGCTGTCGACGCCGATCTTGCCGCCATGAGCCTCGACGAGCTGACGCGCGATCGACAGGCCGAGACCTGTGCCGCCGAAGCGGTCGATAATGCTCTCGTCGGCCTGCGTGAAATTCTCGAAGATGCGGGCCTGCGCTTCGGGCGCGATGCCGATGCCGGTATCGGCGACCTCGAAACGCAGGCGCATCGGGCCGTCCTGCGCCGCCGAGAGAAGGCGCGCCGTGACCAGCACATAACCGTCCGAGGTGAACTTCACCGCGTTGCCGGTGAGATTGATGAGCACTTCCTCGAAATGCCGATAGCTGCCGACAATCTGGCGCGGCAGCTTGGGATCGATATGCAGCGAGAGGCGAATGCCCTTGGCCTGCGCCTGCACCGACAGCATGACGCGGATATCGCGCAACAATGCGTGCAGATCGAGCTCGCCCATCTGGGGCTTCTTGCCGAGTTCCATGCGCGAGACATCGAGGATGGAATTGATGAGCGAAAGCAGGGAGCGACCCGCCTTGCCGATGGTGCGCGCCATTTCCGACTGATCGCGCTCGAGCTTGGTGCCGAGAAGAATGTCGCTGAGGCCGATCACGGCGTTGAGCGGCGTGCGCAATTCATGGCTGATCGAGGCCAGGAACAAGCTCTTGGCGCGGCTCGCCTCTTCGGCCTGCCGCTTGGCTTCCGACAATCGGCGGATAAGCATGGAGACGTAGGCCGGCAAGATGACGAGGCCGAAGAGAAGCCCGCCGCTGAGCTCGGGATGGTCGCGCCAGAATGGCGTGGTCAGGATGACGGTCAGAAACGAGGCGAAGCCCACAACTGCCGCGACGGTCAGATATTCGACGCCGAAGCGGAAGCCGTTCCCGAAGATCGCCCAGAGATAGATCGAATAGGTGAAGGCGGTCATCTCGCCGCCGGCATGCATCAGATATGCGACGACGCCGATATCCAAGGGAATGCCGATGAGGCGGCGCAGGCGCGACACGCCGGGATGAGCGACCAGATGCGCGAAGAGCAGCGCGGTGACGATCGTATAAAGAAGAAAGTAACCGCCGAGGTCATGCAGCAATCGCTGCTGCGCCGTTCCGCCACTCAGGTAGCCGATGAAGAGGCAGGAAAAGGCGACGAGGCTCAGCGCAAGCCGGCTCAGGGTCAGCTCGTGCTCCGAGTCCGGACGTGCGACCAGCATCGCGCGAAAGCGCGTCACCCGTTCAGAAATAATCGGCCGCGCCGTTGCGAGCATCAGGCCGGCCCGCTCAGGCCGACCGGGCGAGCGCGGGCTCGCGCCTCAACAGCTCGATGAATTCCGCCGCCGGCATGGGCTTGCCGAAGTAATATCCCTGCACCTCGTCGCAGCCCTCGGCACGCAGGCGAGCGAGTTGCTCCGCCGTTTCGACGCCCTCTGCGACGACGTCGAGATCGAGGCTGTGTCCCAGTGTGATGATGGCGCGAACGATGGCGGCATCGTTGGGATCGCTGGACAGGTTGCGCACGAAGCTCTGGTCGATTTTCAGGCGGTCGACCGGGAAGCGTTTGACGTAACTCAGCGACGAATAGCCTGTACCGAAATCGTCGATGGAGACATGCACACCCATGTCGAGCAATTGCTGAAGGTCCATGGCGACAGCGTCGAGGTCGCCGACCACGATGCTCTCGGTCAACTCGAGATCGAGGCGGCCCGGCTCCAGTCCGGTTTCAGCGAGCACCTGCGCGACCAGCAATGGCACAGTGCGCTTGCGGAATTGCACGGGTGAAAGATTGACGCCGACGCGCACCGGCTGCAAGCCCATGCGCTGCCAGCTCTTCGCCTCGCGGCAGGCCTCGCGCAGCACCCATTCGTTGAGCGGCACGATGATGCCGTTTTCTTCGGCGCGGGGCAGGAAGACGCCGGGGCCAACGAGGCCCGCGCCCGGACGGTTCCAGCGCAAGAGGGCCTCGGCCCCGACAATGCTGCCGCTCGCGAGGTCGACCTGCGGCTGATAATAGAGAACGAATTGGTCGTGTTCGAGGCCTTGGCGCAATTCCGCGTCGAGGAGCGCCTCATTCTTGGCGCGCGCCTGCATGTCAGCGGCGTAGAAGCAGAAATGATTGCCCTTCTCTGCCTTGGCCCGATACATCGCGAGATCGGCGTTCTTCAGCAGATCCTCCGCGTCGAGGCCGTCGGCCGGATGGATCGCAATGCCGATGCTGGCTGTTGTCCGTATGGTCGATTCATCAAAGCCCGTGGCTTCGGCAACAACGGTGAGCACGCGCTGCGCGAATTCGGCGGCATCCTCAGGGCTGGTCACCTGCGCCTGCAGAATTGCGAATTCATCGCCGCCGAGACGGGCGAGGGTGTCTTCCTCGCGGATGGCGCCACGCAGGCGATCGCCAACCGCCTTGATGAAACGGTCTCCCGCGGAATGACCGAGCAGGTCGTTGACGGCCTTGAAGCCGTCGAGATCGAGCAGATGCAGAGCGAAGAGCTGGTCGCCACGTCGCGCGCGGGCAATGAGCCGGCGCATACGCTCGCGCAACAAAGTGCGGTTGGGCAAATCCGTCAGTGGATCATGGTGCGCGAGATGGCGCAGATGCGCCTCTGTTCGCTTGCGTGCCGTGATGTCGAGCGAACTGGTCAAAACACCCGCGACCACGTTGCCGGCGTCCTTGAGGGGCGACTTGGTGGTCAGGAAGACATGTTTGGCGCCGCCCGTGTCGGTCAGGTCTTCTTCATAGCTCGGCAGCGCCTTTCCGGTTTCGAAGACCATGCGATCAAGCGCGTGGCTGCGGGCGCCATGCTCTTCGCCGAAGAGGCTGGCCACTGGCTGCCCGATGAGCGTCGCGGGGTCGATGCCCGCGAATGCCGTCTGGAAAGCATTGACGAAGAGAACCTCACCCTCGTAGCCCGCTGCGCTGATCATGACGGGGAGCGTATCGATGACCTGAGCGAGCCGTTCGCTGGAATCGCGAAGCGCGCGCTCACGTGAACGCTCGCTGTGCTCAAGCTCACGCTCCAGCGTGCTGGCGCGGCTTGCAAGCAGCAACTGGTGCTTGTGAAGCTTCAGCAGATTGCGGGCGCGGGTGACAAATTCATGGTGGTCGACGGGGCTGTGGAGGAAATCCGTGGCGCCCGACTCCAATGCCCGCAAGCGGAAGCTGCGCTCTTCGTAGACCGTGATGACGACGACGGGCACATCGACCGAAGAGGGCAACATGCGGAAGCGGCGAATGAACTCAGCGCCGTCCATCTGGGGCATCTTGTAGTCGGTGATGACCAGGTCGGGGGCCTGTTCGGCCAACCAGACGAGAGCCTCCTGCGGGTCGCCAAAGGTCCGGACAGTCACGTCCTCTTCGATCGAAGCGGCGAGCTTCGCGAAGATATTCCGGTTTGTGACCCGGTCGTCGACGATCACTATCAAGGACATGGACGCAGTCCAGAAGGCGGAAAAACGGAAAATGCAGGCGCTGGCGCGATGGCCAATTGACCGGCGAGAGACGTCATCATTGCTCAATTGTCTTAAGCAAATGCCTATGGATCGGTTGTCGGTACGGAACTCCCACGTCAACTCAGCCACTTGGTCCTGATCGGGCTCCGACGATCAACCATGTTCGAGCGAAACCTTTGTGCAGTGCGATAGTTTATGGTTTGTTAAACAAAGTTGAGGAGGCGTTAACATGACGATGTCGGATCTTGATCGCTTGCTGAACGCGACCCTTCTGGGGACGACGGACCGGATTTCCGTGACCGTCACCGAGATCCCGGACGATCCGACAAACCTGATTGATCTCCTCGAGAAGGCGTTCGAAGTCGGTGCACGGAAATGCACGCCGCTGGCCGCTATTCAACTGCCCCTGAACCGTTTCCCCTTAATACCCGCCACTTTCCTGCATGTGCCAGTGACGGACTCCGGGAATTCAGGCGTGCTACGATTGATTTACGGGGAAGACGTCGCGGCAGTGGCCGCTTGATAGGCAGGGCCGGACAATGATCCGGCCTTTTTTTATGCCGAGAGCGGCATCGGATTGCCCCGGAACCATCCTGATCGAGACATAGTTGAGCAGTGCTATGGGCGCATGCAGCTCTGCTCGACCTATTCGAGCATTGCGCGGTTGCGGGGGTCGGCGCCGCGCCTGCAAGTCCCGATGTCTATCGAGAAGGAAGTTCATGTCAAAGACCCACACTTTTTCCGCCACGCGACATCTGTTGCTGGCCGGCACCATGGTTGTCGGCCCCCTGCTGGCGGTCGGCACAAGCGTGCCTGCATTTGCAGCGCAAGGTGCGCGCGATCTTTCCCAAGTTCCTTTCATGCTCGCGCAGGCGCCGGAGGGCGAAGGGCAGCGGCGCGGCCGCGAGGGCGGCGAGCCTCAGGGCCAGCGTCCGGCTCCTCCCGCCCAGCACGAAGCCCCGCGTGCTGCGCCCCAGCAGCGCGAAGCACCTCCCGCTCCTCGTGAAGCCGCTCCTCCTCGTGAGGCTCCCGCTCGCGAAGCTCCGCGTGCCGCGCCCCAGCAGCGCGAAGCGCCGCCCGCCGCCCGCGAAGCTGCGCCACCCCGTGAGGCGCCTGCCCGGAGGGAACCGCCGCCGGCCGCTCGCGAGGTTCCCCCGACGCGCGAAGCGCCTGCGGCCCGTGAAGCTCCTCCTCGTCCGGAAGCCGCTCCGCCCAGAGCAGCAACTCCCCGGCCAGAAGTGGCCCCTGCGCGTCCTGAAGCGGCACCTTCCAGGCCTGAGCCTCGGCCGGAGGCAGCCCCTCCCCGTCCAGAGACGCCCGCGGCCCGACCGCAGGCCGCCCCTCCGCGCCCTGAAACTCCGCCGGCCCCACGCGCGACCCGGCCCAATGAGCCCCCGGTTCCGCCGACGGCTCCGACGGCGCGGCCAGATGCCGCACGGACACCAGAGGCTCCTCGCGTCCCGGGCTCTCCGGTCCCCACTGAGCGCGCCAATCCGAATGCCCCGGGTTCGCAGCCCCTTGCACCGCAATCGTCTGCCCCGAATGCGCGGCCGGATCAGCGCGGCGCGCCTTTGACACCCCCTCAGCCCGGCTCTCCGCCGCTTGCCCCGCAAGGCCAGCAGCGCGACCAGATGCCGAGCGGCGCGCGCGACACTCTACGTCCCGACCAGCGCGGCGAGGGAGACCGTGATTTGCGCGACCGGCCCCGTGTCGAGCAACGCGACGGCCGCACGTTCACGCGTGAGAACGACAATCGCGTGATTATCCGCGAAGGTGATCGCGAGATCATCCGTCACGACGAGACGGAGCGCCTGCGTCGCGGTGCACGTGATGTGGATATCCAGGATCGTCCCAATGGCCGTCGCGAAGTGATTGTCGTGCGGCCCGACGGAGATCGCATCGTCACCCTCGTGGATCAGGACGGCAACCTGTTGCGCCGCGCCCGGCGCGGGCGCGACGGGCGCGACTACGTGCTGATCGACAACGAGCGGAACAGGCCTTCGAACGGATTCTACGCGCCGGTGGTGCTGCCGCCGCTGCGTCTCGATATTCCGCGTGATCGCTACATCGTCGAGGCCGAGGATTCGTCCTACGACATGATCGAGGAGACGCTGCTCGCGCCTCCGGTGGAGCGCGTCGAGCGGCCCTATTCGCTTGATGAAATCCGCACCAATCAGCGCCTGCGTGAGAAAGTGCGTCGCGTTGACATCGACACGATCACTTTCCCCACGGGCTCAGCGGACATTGCCCCCGCTGAGGCCGCGCGGCTCGACACAATTGCGCGCGCGCTGACCGGCGTGATCGCGAAGAACCCGAACGAGGTCTTCCTCGTGGAAGGTCATACGGATGCCGTGGGACCCGATCAGGACAACCTCACGCTGTCGGATCGTCGCGCGGAAAGCGTCGCAGCCGTGCTGAGCGAACGCTACCAGATCCCGCCGGAAAACCTGGTGACCCAAGGATATGGCGAGCAATATCTGAAGGTGCAGACGCAAGGCCCCGAGCAGCAGAACAGGCGCGTGACTCTGCGCCGTATCACGCCGCTGTTGCAGGAAAGCCAGAAGCGCTGAGGCAAGCCAGACCAACGAAGAGAGCCGGCCCATTGGGCCGGCTCTTTTCATTCAGCCGCAAAGCTCGATGCTCTTGTCCAGCGGTTTGATCCACCCATCCAGCAATAAAGGCACGCGCCCGCCGGGCACGGGCCTCGAGAACAGGTAGCCCTGTCCGAAATCGCAACCCATTTCGCTCAGGTATTTCGCTTGTCCGCGCGTCTCGATGCCTTCGGCAACGACGTCGAGACCCAGATTGATGCCGAGCGCGACCACGGCGGAAACAATCGCGACATCCTCCGGGCGAACCTCGAGGCCGCGCATGAAGGATTGGTCGACCTTGATCTCATCGACCGGGAATTGCTTGAGATGCGTCAGCGACGCATAGCCGGTGCCGAAATCGTCGAGCGAAATGCGAATGCCTGCTTCGTGCAGACGTTTCAATGTCGTCGTCACCAACTCGGAGTTTTGGCCCAGGAACACGGTTTCCGTCACTTCTACGGAGACGTTTTCGGACGGCACACGAGCCGTGGCGAGGAGCTTGATGATGCGGTCGGCGAGGTCCGGCTCGCCGAATTCCGCCGACGAAAGATTGACCGCCACGCGGCCGCAGTCGAGACCTGCGTCGAGCCAGCGCCTGACGTCTCCTGCAACGTGTTCGAACATCCGCTCGCCGACAGCGACCGAAAGTTCCGCGTCCTCGAAGATCGACGCAAAAGCCGCCGGTGTCAGCACGCCGTCGCGCGGATGGAGCCACCGGGCCAGCGCCTCGAAACCGATGATGCATCCGGTCCGAAGCGAGACTTTCGGCTGGTAGAACGGCACAATCTGGCCTTCCTCCAACGCCGCCCGGAATTCGCGCGCGAGCGTCACGCGTCGCTCGATACCGACGCGTATGGCGGGATGATAAAGTATCACGCGGTTGCGCCCCTTCGCCTTGGCCGCATAGAGGGCGAGGTCCGCATCCTTGATCAATTCAACCGAATTGCAGTCCTCCGCCGCCGAACCGGCAACGCCGATACTGGCCTTCGCGATGATTGTGCGATCCTTGTACGCGACCGGACGCGCCAGTGCCTTCAATGCAAAATCGGCGAGGTCGCTGGCATTTTCCAGTGTGAAGGGGGTGCGGAGGAGCATGACGAATTCGTCGCCGCCAAAACGTGCGATCATCTGATGCTCCGGCGTGACGGAGCGTAGACACTCCGCAACATGATGCAAAAGCATGTCGCCCGCATCGTGCCCGATCGTGTCGTTGATCTCCTTGAAATTGTCGAGATCGATCAGAAGAAGGCTGACCTGCCCGCCCTCGCGCCGCGCATCTTCGAGCGTTTGCTCCAGAGTGCTCTGCAGGAGCGACCGATTGGGCAGCCCGGTCAGGGCGTCGTAATTGGCCGACAGCCAGAGCCTGTCCTCCGCCGCCTTGCGCTCGGTGATGTCGACCGCGGCGCCGACGATGCGACGGGTCTGGCCGTCCTCCTGAATTTCCAGTGCACGCCCTGCGAGCCACATCATGCGCCCGTCCGGGCGAACAAAGCGGAACTCTGTCATTTCACGCTCGTCGTCGGAATCCGATTGGACTGTTAGAGTGCGGTGCACGTCGTCGGGGTGAACGCGCGCCCGGAACTCTTCCACAGGTCCCGACCCGATGCCCAGAACGTCGCGGGCATTTTCTGAGCGCGTGACCCAACCTGCCTCAACATCCACCTCATAGGCGACGACGCGTCCCGCTCGCAGCGCCAAACGCAATCGCTGTTCGCTGTTGCGCAACGCGCGCTCGGCGCGGCGCCTTGCGGTGCTGTCACGGAAGAAGACGGTGAGTCCTTCGGCTGAGCGATAGGTGTTGACCTCGATCCACATCTTCACCGAGGCGACATAATGCTCGGCATGCGTCGGCACGCCGCGCTCCATCGCGACGTGGCACTCGTCCGCAAGCGCCGTGCCCACGAGTTCCGGAAACTCCTGCCAGACACAGCGTCCGCGCAAATCCCGCCCGTCGGAGATCTGGTCGCGGGCGCGCTGGTTCATGTAGGTGAACCGCCACTCGTGATCGAGCACTGCCACGCTGTCGGTCGTGCTCTCCAGCACTGCGCTCAGGCGGTCGGTAAGGCTGCGCGTCCGCGCCTGAATGGACTTACGGACGCTGATATCCCGGGACATGACGAGGATGCGCTCCGGTTGCCCAGAGGCACCCCGGATTGGATTCACCACCACGTCCCACCATTTGGCCGTGCCGCGTTCTGTCGCCAGAACGCCCTGAAATCGGCCGGTGCGCCCTTCGCTTGCTTCCCGAACTGATGCTGCCGCTGCCTCGCGATACGCGCCCCAGGGCGAAAGCCAGTCTTTTCCGAGATAAGGACCGAGATCCTCGATCTCGAGAGACTTGCGACCTGCCTCGCTCATGAACTCGAGGCGGCCAGACATGTCGAGAACCATCACGCCGTCCGTACAGCTTTCCAGAACGCCCCGCAGGAAATGCGCGGCGCTCAGCGTTCCGCCGACCCTGCGAGTCCATCGTCATCAAACAGGCTTCCTGGCGGCATCTCGGTTCGCGATTCTCGTTTGGCTTCATATCTTTGCAAGATAAAGCCGACCGAGGTTAAGAACCTGTCATAAACTTGAGCCTAGGCAGATCGACGACCCGTCAATCATAATAGCGTTCACAAAGTGTTGGCTTTGACTTAGCTGTAAAGCACCCAAGCGTCCGAGTAGCGTGGCCACGCGAAGATTGCCACGCGGGCCGCAAGAGGCTAGGTGTCACGGCATTCAGCAAGAGGAGAGATTGACTTGGCGAAAAAGCCGTCCGCACGCGCCGAGTTCGTGCTCTTTGACGTCCTTTACGAAGACGGTTCGCGCCGTTCGAACCGAAAGGTGCCGAGCGGATTGCTGGGCGGCCTCGACGGGGATGAACCCGCCCGCGTCGTCATCGAACAGCAGGATCTCGAAATCGCCGAGAAATCGGGCCAGCCTCCGCTGCGCATCAAGAGCCTTCAGCGGGTCGGCGCCAAGAAATAAGCAGGCATAGGAACGCGCGCAAAACGGACAGCCGCCCTGAGGCGATGCTGCCCGTCCGCGCGAAATCCGTCAGGGGCTGTGCGAGCCAGCCTCTTCCTCGTCTTCGTCCTCGTCGATATCGACCAGGAACACGACTGAGGGTTCGTCGTCCGAATCTTCCTCGTCGTCGAGATCGTCGGCCGATTCGAATTCTTCTTCCTCGTCAGAGGTAGCCGGCCGAATCTCGAGCTTGGACTTGCCGTCCCAGATCGGCTTGCCTTCGCTGTGAATGATCGTGAGATCTTCCTGGAATTCCTCACTTGCGATCAATTCGCGCGCCTGCGCCTCGTCGGCGTTGGTGACCGCGATCGCGCGGCCCCCGATCTCTACTGTAAACATGAAGACTCCTCGCTCTGATCCGATCAGAACTCGCGACGCTCTGATCGGATGCAGAGCCTATCACGGATCATGACGAGTGGCGCGACATGAAGCGCTTTCCCCACGCGATCGAGCGCTGTGTTGCTTTTGCCAC
>JAQGKN010000299.1 GCA_028290085.1 Hyphomicrobiales bacterium | reverse complement strand
AACCATCCCTACGGCCATCAGAAAGCCGAGTATTTCTCGGCGGTGCTCGAAGGCGTGCTCATCATTATCGCGGCCGGCCTGATCCTGCGCGAGGCATGGGGTGGCTTTCTCGCGCCTAAGGCGATCGAGGCGCCAATTGTGGGCTTGCTGATCAATTCCGTCGCCAGTGCCACCAATGCCGTCTGGTCGTTCGTGCTCATCCGCTATGGGCGCCGCTATCGGTCTCTGGCTCTGGTCGCCGACGGCAAGCACTTGCTCACCGATGTTTTTACTTCCGTCGGCGTGTTGGTCGGCATCCTGGTCGTAGCGCTGACGGGGTTGATCGTCCTCGACTCGGTCTTGGCCGCGATCGTCGCACTCAACATTTTGTGGGCCGGCTGGCAGCTCATTCGCGACAGCGTAGCGGGTCTGATGGACGCCGCAGTTTCGCCTGAGACGCTGGCAAGGATCGAACATGCGATCAAAGACCAATCGGCCGGCGCGCTCGAAGCCCACGACCTACGCACGCGTCATGCGGGTCGGATGACATTCATCGACTTTCATCTCGTTGTTCCGGGCCAGATGTCGGTCGCCGACGCGCATGAAATCTGCGATCGGATCGAGGCGGCGTTGCGGACCGTGGTGGAGGGCGCCTCCGTCGCTATCCATGTTGAACCCGAGGTCAAAGCCAAGCATCAGGGAATTCCCGTTCTGTCACCTCGCCGTTACGGTTGAGGAGATCATCGTTCGTCATGGTCGGACCGTCGAACCTGATTTTACGAAGTCGGTCAGCGAAGGGATAGACCGGGGTGCCCTCGGGCTTGACTATTACGCTGGACGAGAGCACAGGGGCGTCATCACGCACCGACGTAGGCTGACGTGGTTCCAAGGACTTCAAACAATGCCCAGCGACAGTAGCAGTCGATTGTCCGAGCCGCTGGCGGCTCACGGCTAGCCTCGTCCTTCCAGACGGGCTCACCCGTGATCGTCGCGGCCGACGATCACCAGAATTGGTGAGCCATGAACACTCGTCCCATCATCGACGCGGTGCGCGCGCGATCCCTTGGCCTCCGTCGTGAGACTTGGGCTCCAAACGTCTATGACGTCATCGCCTTCATCCTGATCGTCGCAATCCTGTCGCTTGTGGCGCATTCAGCCGGGGGGATGCGGGCGCCACTGACACAGCTCGACACCGCGCCGGTGCAACTCGACGCGTGGTTGCTTCCCGAATATGCCCTGCGCACGACATCGCGCATGTTCGCTGCTATGGCGGCGTCGCTGGTTTTCACCTTCGTCGTCGCAACGCTGGCGGCGAAGAGTCGCAAGGCGGAGCTCGTTATTATCCCCGCGCTGGACATCCTCCAGTCCGTTCCCGTGCTCGGATTCCTGACGTTCACGGTGTTGTTCTTCCTGAAATTGTTTCCAGGCAGCCAGCTCGGCGCGGAATGCGCCGCAATCTTCGCCATCTTCACGGCACAGGCCTGGAACATGGCCTTCTCATTCTACCAGTCGCTCCGCACCGTTCCGCGCGACCTGGAAGAGGTGAGCCGGCATTTTGGCCTATCCGCTTGGTTGCGCTTCTGGCGTCTCGAAGCGCCTTTCGCGACACCAGGCCTTGTCTGGAACGCGATGATGTCGATGTCGGGCAGCTGGTTCTTCGTCGTCGCGTCAGAGGCCATCTCGGTCGGCGATACCAAAATCGCCTTGCCAGGCATCGGTGCCTGGCTGGCGTTGGCTATCGAGCAGAAGAATATCTCAGCCGTCGCTTTGGCCGTGGCCGCGATCGGAATTGTCATCCTGCTTTACGACCAGCTCGTGTTCCGACCGGTGGTGGCCTGGGCCGACAAGTTTCGGTTCGAAACGACCGCGGCCCAGCAGCGCCCGGAATCGTGGGTCTATGATCTCGTCCGCAGGACACGGCTCCTCAAGATCGCGCTCAAACCTGTCAGCCTGATCTTCGACGCGCTTCCGCATAAATCAAAGACAGCGCGTCGCCATGCCGTCAGCTTGAGCCCCGTCCTGAGCAGGTTTCTCAGCGTGGCGTGGTTCGCTATCGTAGCACTCGTCGGCCTGGTCGCTATCCGGCAGATCGTGAATTACGTTTCGGATACCCTGTCGCTATCCGACGTGGCCACGGCGGCAGGCCTCGGGGCACTCACCTTGGCCCGCGTCTTGGTACTCATTGCGCTCGCCAGCCTGATCTGGGTTCCGATCGGAGTCTGGATCGGGATGCGGCCGACGGTCTCACAACGCATCCAGCCGATTGCGCAATTTCTTGCCGCGTTCCCCGCGAACGTGCTCTTCCCGTTTGCGGTAGTCGCGATCGTGGGACTTCGGCTCAATCCGAATATCTGGCTGTCGCCGCTGATGGTACTCGGCACGCAATGGTACATCCTGTTTAATGTGATCGCCGGGGCCAGCGCTTTCCCCACCGACCTGCGCGAAGTCGCCTCCATGTATCGGCTACGTCGTCTGTTATGGTGGCGACGCGTTATCCTGCCCGGCATATTTCCCTATTACGTGACGGGTGCGCTGACGGCTTCGGGCGGATCTTGGAACGCCAGCATCGTCGCGGAAGTCGTGAGCTGGGGGGACACAAAGTTGCAGGCCGCCGGGCTCGGCTCCTACATCGCACAGGCCACCGATGACGGCGACTACCATCGTGTCGTGCTCGGGGTCGCCGTGATGTCACTCTACGTCGTTGTCTTGAATCAGGCGCTCTGGCGGCCGCTTTACCGCTATGCCGACCGTCACCTGAGAATGAACTGAGGCGAGCCGTCATGACCATGACCATTTCGAACCCCGTCGAGCCGGCGATCGTCTCCGTCGAAAATGTCCGCCACTTTTACCAGAAGGGCGGGGCGAACGACCTACTTGTCCTGGAAAATGTCGATCTTATCCTGCGCGAGAATGAGATCGTGTCGCTGCTGGGCAGATCGGGATCGGGCAAGTCGACACTGCTACGTATCATCGCCGGCCTCATGCCCGCCAGTGCCGGGAGAGTCGAGATTGGCGGCCGACCGGTTGACGGACCGGCTCCGGAAGTGGCCATGGTGTTCCAGTCCTTCGCTCTGTTTCCATGGCTGACGGTTCTGGAAAACGTGGAGATCGGACTGGAGGCGCAGGGTGTCCATGCCGCTGAACGGCGCAAGCTGGCTTTGGCAGCCATCGATCTCATCGGGCTCGACGGCTTCGAAAGCGCCTATCCCAAGGAATTGTCGGGCGGCATGCGGCAACGTGTTGGACTGGCGCGCGCGTTGGTGGTCCATCCCGCCGTGCTCCTGATGGATGAACCCTTCTCCGCTCTTGACGTACTCACGGCGGAAACCTTGCGCACAGACCTTTTGGATCTGTGGTGTGAAGGCCGTATGCCGATCCGGTCGATCATGCTGGTCACACATAACATCGAGGAAGCGGTGTTGATGTCGGACCGCATTCTTGTTTTTTCGTCCAATCCCGGGCGCGTGATCGCCGAAATCAAGGTCACGCTTCCGCAACCGCGTAATCGGCTCGATCCGGCCTTCCGGCAGATCGTTGACGATATTTACGCCCGCATGACGGCCCGCGTAGTCGGAGCCGCATCCCGCGATGGGGCCTTCCCAGGCACCGGTATAGGGATGATCCTTCCTCACGTATCCACCAATATCCTGGCGGGCCTCATGGAGACGGTGAACGGCCCCCCGTATGACGGCAAGGCTGATCTGCCGGCGCTCGCTTCGGTTCTCCAGATGGAGATCGACGATTTGTTCCCGATTGCAGAGACACTGCAGCTCCTTCGCTTTGCGGAGGTGGAGGGAGGCGATATCCGGCTCACCGACGCCGCGCGCAAATTCGCCAACGGCGAGGTTGACGAGCGCAAGAAGCTCTTCGGCCAGCACCTGCTTTCCTATGTTCCGCTCGTATCGCACATACGTCGGGTGCTGGACGAACGTCCCTCGCACAAGGCGCCGAAGGCCAGGTTCCAGGACGAACTGGAGGACTACATGTCGGAAGATTACGCAGAGCAGACGTTGCACGCGATTATATCGTGGGCCCGCTATGCGGAAACCTTTGCTTACGATGAAGCTGCTGGCGTGTTCAGCTTGGAAAATCCCACGTGATAGTCCGCGATGCGGGACAGAACTCGGGAAAGCGGGGCCGGCTTCCAATTTTTCAGGCAGCGCGAAGAGGAAAGGGCGGACGACGTACACCAAGGCAGCGTCCATCCCTCGCGGCTCCGGCGACCCGTCCGCACTCTCAGGTTCGCCTCGCTTGCGCAGGTAATCACAGTTGATACGCAGGTAAGCCCGGCTCGTCTTTCATGACATTCGAAGACGCACGGCAGAGGCAGAAAGCCGACGATGATCAGCGTGATCGATTCTACGGACTGCGGTGCGCGATACAAGGCGAAAGCATCGCGAACTAGGGCCCAGACCCATAAAATGGTTGGCATGAGGATGGCCTTGTGATTCACGGCTTCCGAAAGGAAGCTACGATGAATCGGGAT
>JAQGKN010000292.1 GCA_028290085.1 Hyphomicrobiales bacterium | reverse complement strand
CAACGAGGGGCATTTCTTCGAGGATTTCACGCTCGGCCAAGTGATGCGACACGCAACGCCGCGCACGGTGACGACGGGCGACGTGGCGCTCTACACAGCGCTCACCGGCTCGCGGTTCGCCGTCCAGTCCTCCGACGCTTTCGCAGCGGCCATCGGTTACCCCCGCAGCCCGATCGACGACATGCTGGTCTTCCACATGGTCTTCGGCAAGACCGTGCCTGATATCTCACTCAACGCGGTTGCAAATCTCGGCTACGCGGGCTGCCGTTTTCTCGCAGCCGTCTATCCCGGCGACACGCTGTCTGCGGTCTCAGAAGTCATTGGCCTCAAGGAAAATTCGAACCGCCAGACCGGCGTCGTCTATGTGCGCTCCCAGGGCTTCAACCAGCACGGCGCCATGGTGCTCGACTACGTCCGCTGGGTGATGGTGCGCAAGCGCGACACGAACGCTCTGGCGCCGGTCGAGACCGTGCCCGTGCTGCCCAAGGCGATGCATCCCGCCACGCTCGGCGACGCCTGCCCGGAGATCGCAACGGCGCATTTCGACTATGCGCTGTCAGGTGCCCCGCATCGCTTCGCCGATTACGTCGTGGGCGAACGGATCGACCATGTCGACGGCATGACGGTGGAGGAATCCGAGCACCAGATCGCAACGCGCCTCTACCAGAACACGGCCAAGGTGCATTTCAATCAGTTCACAGAGGGACAGGGCCGCTTTGGGCGCCGGTTGATCTACGGCGGCCATGTGATCTCGCTGGCGCGCGCATTGAGCTTCAATGGGCTCGGCAATGCCTTCCACATTGCCGCGATCAATGCGGGGCGCCACGTCGCGCCGCTCTTTGCGGGCAGCACGGTCTTCGCCTGGAGTGAGGTGCTCGAAAGCGCCGATCTCGAGGGACGCGAGGATGTCGGCGCACTGCGGCTGCGCACCATCGCCACGCGCGACCGCCCCTGTGCCGATTTCCCGCTCTACGCGGGCGACGCTTATGACGCCGCCGTCATTCTCGATCTGGACTACTGGTTGCTGATTCCGCGCTGACGGTCAGCCGCCGGAGCGCTTCAGCAAAAAGTCCCACATCATGCGGGCGCCGTCGATGTCGTTGTTCTGCGCACCGACAACGGCGCCACGCGTGCTGGTCGAGCGTCGGCCCGGGATCGTGTGACCGCCACCATCCACACGCACGAGTTCGACCGGTGCCTTGCAGCCCGTGCCGTGCTCGATAGTGACCTTGGAGCCATCCTGCTTGTCTCGATCCGACACCACCTGGCTGCGCTGCCCCGTGCATTCGGCGGCCTTGCTGAACACGGCGACGGTCGCCTCCGTCGAAAGCACGTCGCGGGTACCCTCGGGCATGTTGGCAGGTCCTCCGCCGTAGGGGATCATGGGGTCGGCCGTGCCGTTGATCAGCATGAAGGCGAGCGGCTTGGTTGGCGTACAGCTGGCCGCCCATTCCGCCGGAAGGTTGGCGATGATGGCGCCGACGCCCGCGAACAGGTCACTGTTATCGCAGGCGATTTTCATGGCCAGCATGCCGCCGCCGGAGATTCCGGCGATATAGATATGCCGGCGGCTGGCGATGCCCTGATCGATGAGCTTCGAGGCAAGGGCGCGGACGAAGCCCGCGTCGTCGGGTGCCGGCTGCCCCGGCTTGGCGCGGCCCCAATAGCCATCGACGGCATCTGGATAGACGACCACAGCACCTGTATTGCGGGCGAAAGCATCGAGCCCCAGGCTGCGACGCGCACGTAAACCCGCGCCGCTGCCGCCTGCACCGCCATGCAACACGATGATGACCGGGCGGCGCCGTTTCTTGAGCCGTTCGAACTCGACCAGCGTCGCGGTGCGCTTCAGGCCGCCAACCGTGAGGCTGACGCGACCGTAGGCCGCTTCCGCTGTGCGCGGCACTGCGAATATGCCCGCCGCCAGGACGAATGCCACGGCCAGAATGGCACGGACACGGAAACCTGAAACACGCATGAGCAATGTCCTGCAAATAGCAAATAACGGCGCAAGGGACGCGCAGGCGTAAGCCTGACGCCTTTCGGGAGAGTCGGCAACCTAAGCTTTGTTGATGGTCGAAAGGGCCGCAATCACATTGCGCGGCCCACAAAAAAAGCTCGCAAGGCGACCGAGCCCTGCGAGCCGTTTATGGGAACCGCGCCGAAATCAGGCCTTGGCAGGCTGCTGGCAGGCAATACCATTTTCCGTCAGATGCGTAGCGAGTTCGCCCGCCTGGAACATCTCACGGATGATGTCGCAGCCGCCGACGAACTCACCCTTCACGTAGAGCTGGGGAATCGTCGGCCAGTTCGCATAATCCTTGATGCCCTGGCGAATGCCTTCGTCGTCGAGAACGTTCACGCCCTTATAGGGCACGCCGAGATAGTCGAGGATCTGCACCACCTGGCCGGAAAATCCGCACATGGGAAACTGCGGCGTGCCCTTCATGAAGAGGACGACGTCGTTGCTGGTGACTTCCTGCCTGATCTGCTCGTTGATATCGGCCATGGCTCTGATTCCTGTTCGGCGGAGGTCAAGGGTCCGCTTGTCTCGCGTCAATATAGTGGCTGATCCGCCCCGCGCCAATCAGGCGGGTGCGCTGGTCGTCAGAGCGAGGGCATGCAGCACCCCGCCCATTTGGTCCTTCAAGGCGGCATAGACGATCTGATGCTGCTGCACCCGCGTCTTGCCCTTGAAGGCGGAGGAGACGACGGTTGCGGCATAGTGATCGCCGTCGCCCGCGAGATCGCGGATTTCGATACTCGCGTCCGGCAAGGCCGCCTTGATGAGCTCTTCGATTTCGTGTGCTTGCATCGCCATGGGCTTAATGTCCCTCGTAGGCTGAAACGACGTCGGGCCCCGACATGAACTGAGGCAGCCAATCCTCGTGCGAACGGCTAAGGCGCTCGACGGTGACAGGCTGTTCGCCCGGCAGATCGAGTGTATCGCCGCCCGTCGTGCCCACAATTAGGGCCGGCACGCCTGCGTCCCCAGCCTCAGCGACAACGCGGGCGGCCTCATCTGGCGTCGCAGTCAGCAGATAGCGCGCCTGATCCTCGCCGAACAGGACGCTGTGGGGGTGCGATCCGAGATCCAGTGTCAGGCTGGCACCGATGCCAGACGCCATCGCCATTTCCGCCAGGGCGACGGCGAGACCACCGTCCGACAGGTCATGGGCTGCATCGACGCGGGCAGCCGTAATGAGCCCGCGCACGAAGTCGCCGTTGCGGCGTTCTGCCGCAAGATCGACCGGCGGCGGAGCGCCTTCTTCGCGCCCGCAGATGTCACGCAGATAGACCGACTGGCCAAGCCAGCCTGCCGTTTCGCCGACGAGCAGGATTGCACGTCCCGCGCTCTTGAAGGCGACGGAAGCCGTGCGGGTGACATCGGCGATGAGGCCGACGCCGCCGATGGATGGCGTCGGCAGGATGCCGCGCCCCTGCGTCTCGTTGTAGAGCGAGACATTTCCCGACACGATCGGGAAGTCGAGCGCCCGCGCTGCGTCGCCGATGCCTTGCAGGCAACCGACGAGCTGGCCCATGCATTCGGGCTTTTCCGGATTGCCAAAGTTCAGATTGTCGGTGAGCGCCAGCGGCAAGGCGCCAGTCGCGGTCAGATTGCGCCAGGCCTCTGCAACCGCCTGCTTGCCGCCCTCGGCGGGGTCAGCCTCGCAATAGCGCTGCGTCACGTCGGTCGTCATGGCGAGACCCTTCGGCCCGTCGCCAATGCGGACGACGCCGGCATCGCCACCGGGTTGCTGCACGCTGTTGCCGAGGATCAGGTGATCGTACTGCTCCCAGACCCAGCGCTTCGAGCAGAGATCGGGCGTGCCCAGCAGATGGACCAGCGCATCCGCGTTGGACATCGGCGCCTTGACGGACGTCGGTTCGATGACCGGCTTTTTCGGCGTCAGCACATAGGGGCGGTCGTAGAGCGGGGCCTCGTCGCCCAGCTCCATGATCGGCAGGTCAGCCTCGATGCGCCCGTTGTGCTTCACGACGAAGCGCTTGGTGTCGGTCGTCTTGCCGATGACGGCGAAGTCGAGGCCCCATTTCACGAAGATCGCTTCGGCCTCTGCCTCCTTGGCGGGGTCGAGCACCATGAGCATGCGCTCCTGGCTCTCTGACAGCATCATTTCATAAGCGCTCATGCCGGTTTCGCGGCAGGGCACGTGATCGAGATCGAGTTCAATACCAAGGCCGCCCTTGGCGCCCATTTCGACCGCCGATGAGGTCAGACCCGCTGCGCCCATGTCCTGGATTGCGATGACGCAGCCCTTGGCCATGATCTCGAGCGAGGCTTCAAGCAGCAGCTTCTCCGAGAAGGGGTCGCCGACCTGAACGGTCGGGCGCTTCTCTTCCGCATTCGCCTCGAAAGAGGCCGAGGCCATGGTGGCGCCATGGATGCCGTCACGGCCCGTCTTGGAGCCCAGATAGACAATGGGACGGCCGACGCCAGTCGCCTTGGCGTAAAAGATCTCGTCCGTCTTCGCGAGGCCGACAGCCATGGCGTTGACGAGGATGTTGCCGTCATAGCGCGTGTGAAAATTCACCGAGCCGCCGACCGTCGGCACACCGAATGAATTCCCGTAGCCGCCGATGCCCGCAACGACACCAGCCACGAGATGACGGGTCTTGGGATGCTCGGCCGCGCCGAACCGCAGCAGGTTCAGGCAGGCGATCGGACGCGCGCCCATGGTGAAAACGTCGCGCAGGATGCCGCCGACACCCGTCGCCGCGCCCTGATAGGGCTCGATGAAGGATGGGTGATTGTGGCTTTCCATCTTGAACACGCAGGCAAGTCCGTCGCCAATGTCGATGACGCCGGCATTTTCGCCAGGCCCCTGAATGACCCAGGGCGCCTTCGTCGGGAGCTTGCGCAGATGCAGACGCGAGGATTTGTACGAGCAATGCTCGTTCCACATGGCCGAGAAAATACCGAGCTCGGTAAATGTCGGTACGCGACCGATCAGCTCGAGAATGCGCTGGTATTCATCGGGCTTGAGACCGTGCTCGGCGACGAGCTGCGGCGTGATTTCTGGCTGATGCTGCTGGGATTGTGACGGCTGCACGGAACGGCCCTCTGCAAGTGTCGGCTTGTGGAGGCCTTCGCGGCCTGGGGAGCGTGGTTTCGATTAACCGCAGTGCGCGGCTCTGGCAATCATTTCCGTCGCATCTGCTGTCACGCTTATGCCACAGGGCGCCAAACTCCGCCTCGCCGAGCTTCGCTATTTGATCCAAGTCAAGCTTCCGGCGCCGTCACCGGCGCAGGTTGCGCTGATGCGGGGCACCCAGTGATTCCCCTTGCCGACGCTTACCGAACAGGAGTTTCTTTGATGAACGCCATTTACCGCGCCACTGCTGCCTTGCTACTGAGCTCGGTCGCGCTCCCGGCGCTGGCTGCCGATCTGCCCTCCATGATGGCAGCGCCGCTCGCCCCGGCCTATGCCGCGCCGAGCCCCTGGATGGTGCGCGTTCGTGCCCTCGCCGTCCTTCCGCAGTCGTCCGCTTCGGTCACGGCCGGTGGCGCTTATGTCGTCGGTGGGTCGCTCAAGGCCAGCGATTCGATCGTGCCGGAACTCGACATCTCCTATTTCTTCACGAAGAACATAGCCGCTGAGCTCATCCTCGGCGTCACGCCCCATCGCGTGAAGGGCGCCGGCACGCTGGCTGGCCTGGGCACGATCGGCTCGGCGCTCCTCCTGCCGCCCACCTTGCTGCTGCAGTATCACTTCACCGATTTCGGCGCGTTCAAGCCCTACGTCGGCGCTGGCGTGAACTACACCTTCATGCTCGACAACAAGGCCAAGGGCCCGATGTCGTCCTTCCACGTGAAGGACGCTCCCGGCCTCGCTCTGCAGATCGGCTTCGACTACATGATCGACCAGCATTGGGGCATCAACTTCGACGTGAAGAAGCTCTGGCTGCGTCCGGACGCCACCGCGACCATCGCCGTCGGCACGGTCCCCGTCACTGCCAAGTTCAAGCTTGACCCGTGGTTGATCGGAACCGGCGTAACCTATCGCTTCTAGGCCCTAGCGGCCTACTCGAACTCCTCCCAAACTTGAGCCGGCATTCGTGCCGGCTCTTTTTGTGTCTGAGTTGCCTCTGGACGCAGACATGCGTCATCACGCACGGACGTATCGCCCATGCGCTCGCATTTTGAAAACGATGAGCGAGTTCAGGCGGCCGCGAGGCTTTTGAACAGGCCGAAACCGTCGATGCCCCCGACGAGCGGGTCGATCAGGTTTTCTGGATGGGGCATCATGCCCAGCACATTGCGCTTTTCCGAATAAATGCCGGCGATGTCACGCGTCGAGCCATTCGGATTGGCAGTGCCGCCGACCGCACCATTCGCATCGCAATAGCGGAAGGCGACGCGCCCCTCGCCTTCAAGCCGCGCAATGGTCTCGTCGTCGGCCTCGTAATTGCCCTCGCCATGGGCGATCGCGACCTTGATCACCTGACCGGCCGTATAGGCGCTCGCATAGGCCGTGTCGGCCCGCTCGACGCGCAAATGCTGCATCTTGCAGATGAAGCGCAGATCCTTGTTGCGCATGAGCACGCCGGGCAGTAGGCCACCTTCGCACAGAATCTGAAAGCCGTTGCAGATGCCTAGCACCAACCCGCCGCGAGCAGCATGCGCCCGCACCGCGTCCATGATTGCGGCGCGACCAGCGATAGCACCGCAGCGCAGATAGTCGCCATAGCTGAACCCACCGGGCAGGACGACCAGGTCGGTTCCTGCGGGCAGCTCGTGCTCGGCATGCCAGACGATGGCCGGCTTGTGGCCGCTCGCCGCTTCAATGGCGCGGACGGCATCGCCTTCGCGGTTCGATCCGGGAAAGAGAACGACTGCGGCTTTCATCAGAGGATCTCGATGCGATAATTCTCGACGACCGTATTGGCGAGAAGCTTCTCGCAGGCCGTCTTGAGGACGGTCTCGGCGCGGGCGGCGTCTTCGACGCCCAGCTCGATGTCGAACACCTTGCCCTGGCGCACGCTGCCGACATCTTCGATCCCGAGCGACTTCAGGGCACCTTCGATGGCCTTGCCCTGGGGATCGAGAACGCCGGTCTTGAGGGTCACGGTGACGCGGGCTTTCATGCGCGGGCCTTCATTCATGTGTGTCCGGAACGAGCGCGCAGCGCCACTGTCCCTTTAAGCAAACGGGGGCTGTGAGGCCCCCGGATTATAGCGGTTTCGCTCGTATCTTACTGAACGAGCTTGGGGCCACCCGAGCGCGGCGGCTCGTTTTCCTGCATGATGCCGAGGCGGCGTGCAACCTCGGTATAAGCTTCCACGAGGCCGCCCATGTCGCGCCGGAAACGGTCCTTGTCGAGCTTGTCGTTCGACTTCATGTCCCAGAGGCGGCAGGAATCGGGCGAGATCTCGTCGGCGACGACGATGCGCATCATGTCGCCTTCCCACAGTCGACCGCATTCCATCTTGAAGTCCACAAGACGAATGCCGACGCCAAGGAAGAGGCCGGAGAGGAAATCGTTGACGCGAATGGCCAGAGCCATGATGTCGTCGATCTCCTGCGGGCTCGCCCAACCGAAGGCCGTGATGTGCTCTTCCGACACCATCGGATCGTTGAGCGCGTCGTTCTTGTAATAGAACTCGATGATCGAGCGCGGCAGCTGGGTGCCTTCCTCGATGCCGAGCCGCTGCGAGAGCGAACCGGCGGCGACATTGCGGACGTCCACTTCCAGCGGCACTATCTCGACTTCGCGAATAAGCTGTTCACGCATGTTGAGACGGCGGATGAATTGCGTGGGGACGCCGATGTCGTTGAGGTGCTGGATCACGA
>JAQGKN010000287.1 GCA_028290085.1 Hyphomicrobiales bacterium | reverse complement strand
TACCATCCGTCAGGATAGCCGTGCCGCTCGTCAGCCGCGTGAGGGCTCCGAGTGCGAGCCCAGTCATCGCCCCGAAATCGCCGGCGGGTGCCCCGCGCGCGATGCCGAGGTTGTTTTTGACCGCCGCTCCAGCGAACAGGGCTGCAGCCGCAGTCGCTGAGGCAGCGCGACTTTCGAGCGTCGGGGCATCTCCGCCAAGCGAAATACCGTCTGCATTTTTCTGCGCGGACCAGGCGTAAGGTTGCTTCAGGGGCGGCAGAATGTCGGCTTTCGTCAGCGTAAAGCCGGCAGGAAACTTTTGGGCCGCGGACAAAGCAGCCTCATAGGAGAGCGTCGTCGCGGCCAGGCCTGGTATGCTAAAGCCATTGTCGGACAGCGACATCCGGCCAGACGTCAACGCCGCCGTTTGTTCGATGCCCGACATGGCCATGAGTTTGAAGCCAAGCGGCGCGCCTGTCGCATAGACGAGCTTGTCGATGACGGGCGAAGGAGCGGCGGACTTCGTCGCCGCGGCCAAAAGTTCTGCGCGCTCGGAGGGGCTGGGAACATTGCCGCTGAGAACCACATCGCCACCGTCGCGAAGAAACGCGATAGTGTAAGGCTTTGCTGTCGGGGTAGGGACAGTTGCAACATGCACGAGGCGGACACCCGTAGCGCCTTCGGCCGCCGCCCTCAGCGTCGTGTCCGGAGTGTCGAATGTCTGGCCTGTGAATGTAGCATCGCGGCCAGAGACAGTGACGCCCGGATTATCCAGAATATCTGGGCCCAGAGCGACGACGGCCGCCAGGGCTGCCGCGCCGGCGTTCTCCTCGAAGCGCTTAGTGGTGGCGATCGCGCAGGCGATCCAGACAATCGCCAGCGGGATAAGTCCTACCCACCATTTGCCTGGCTGATGCATTGCAAAACCTCAATAATTTGCGGTTCAACCGTAGAAAAGAGAATTAAAGCAAGCAACTCGCTCAAAAATTGCACGAACGACTGACAGGCACGTACCCGAAATCATCAGAGTCGCGACGTGAAGCGACTTCTCAGCTTAAACTATTCTGGAAATTCGCGTACCCCGCGTTCGATATTTTCGGTGCATGACGGCTGTACGCGAGTCAGCGACGGGTGCACACTTGGCACGTGCATTGCTGCGTTCAGCGCGAACAATTGTGCGCCGTGGCAGTCGAGGAGAAGCTGTATGCTCAAAGTGCAATCACGCGCCATGGGTGCGCTACTCGTGGCTTTCGGCCTCGCCCTCACCAACGCGCGCGCGGCCGAACTTCAGTTCGGCACAACCGGCAAGAGCGATTCAACCTCCATCGTTTCGTACATCGCGATGGAGAAAAAGCTGTTCGAAGCCAATGGCATCCAGCTGAACTGGTTCGCCGCCGGCTCCGCCGCAAAGGCTGTTCAACAGACGCTGGCCGGATCTCTCGACATCAGCATTGCTGCGACCGATCAGACGGTGCGCGCCATTGCGCAGGGTGCGCCGATCTCCATCATCGCGGGCGCGGTGACGGCGGCGCCGTTCCGCGTTCTAGGCAACAAGGATGTGCACGGCTGGGCTGATCTCAAAGGCAAGACGGTGTCGGTCGGTGGCCCCAGCGACCAGACGCTGTTCTTCTTCCGCATCATGGCGCGCAAAAACGGGCTGAAGGACGCCGATTACGATCTCGTCTATGCGGGCACGACCCCGGCGCGTTTCGCGCAATTGGTGAGCGGCGCGGTCGGGGCGGCTGTCCTCACCAATCCCAATGATCTTGTGGCACTGGATGGCGGATATACGGATCTGGGCACCGCGCCCGATTACGTGCCGGTCTGGGCGCAGAACAATGTCTTCGTGAACTCGGACTGGGCGAAGACGCACAACGATTTGGTCGTCGGCTTCCTGCGCGCTTTCATCAGCGCATCGAAATTCTTCTACGATCCGGCCAACCGCGAGGAGGTGCTGGCGATTTTCATGAAGTACAATAATTCCGACCGCAACACGGCAGAGCGCATATACCAGTTTTATCAGGACAAGGGCATCATCGCGCGCGACGCCGCCCTGTCGGAAGCCGGATTGCAGGCGGTTGTCGACTCGCTGATTGCGAACAAGGAGCTGACATCGCCCTTGTCCATCGCCACCATCATCGACGCGAAGTTCCTCACGCAA
Source organism: Hyphomicrobiales bacterium (assembly GCA_028290085.1). Taxonomy (GTDB): domain Bacteria; phylum Pseudomonadota; class Alphaproteobacteria; order Rhizobiales; family Beijerinckiaceae; genus Terripilifer. The sequence continues at coordinate 2,907 of JAQGKN010000287.1, read as the reverse complement.
GCCATGCGATAGTGGCTCAGGCGCGGGCGCCTGCGATCAGCCGGAACAAAACCTGCGGCGTGATGGGCGTCTGGCTGATCGTCACGCTGAAGGGCGACAATGCGTCCTCCACCGCCGAGATGATGGCCGCAGCCGCCGGAATCGTGCCGACCTCACCGACGCCCTTGGCGCCCAGCGGGTTGATGGGCGAGGGCGTCTGCCGGTAGATCGTCTGGAAGTTGGGAACGCTGGTGGATGTCGGCAGCAGGTAATCCGCGAATGTAGTCGTCAGCGGCTGGCCGTTCACGTCGTAGATCATCTCTTCGAGCAGCGCATTGCCTATGCCATGCGCGATGCCCCCCCGGATCTGGCCATCGACGATCATCGGGTTGATGAGCGTGCCGCAATCCTGCAACGCCGTGTAGCGCAGGATCGTGACATGGGCGAGATCGGGATCGACCTCGACCTCGACCACATGGCTCGTGTTGGCATAGGCGAGCGGCTCGGTCTGCCATTTGATATCGGCTTCGAGCGACGGCTCGATGCCTGGTGGAAAGGCATAGCCCGGCGCCCCGCGCAGGATGCGCGATAGTTCGCCCAGCGAAACCGCGAGATCGGGCGCGCCGACGACGCGCACTTTGCCGTCCGCGAGTTCGAGATCCTCTTCATCCGCTTCCAGCATGTGGCTGGCGAGTTTCTTCGCCTTGGCGGCCACCGCGCGCGCGGACAGCAGCACGGAGGAGCCCGCTGTCACCAACTGGCGGCTCGCGAAGCCGCCCAGTCCCAGCGGTGTGCGGGCCGTGTCACCGGAGGTGACTGTGACCTGGTCGGCGCGTATTCCCAATTGGTCCGCGCAGATCTGCGCGAGCGCAGTTCCGAGGCCCTGGCCCATGGCGGCGGCGCCTGTGTAGATCGAGATCTGCCCTGACGGATTGACGCGCACCATGCCCGTCTCAAAAGGACCGCGCCCGGTGCCTTTCACGGCATGGGCGAGGCCGATGCCCAGATAACGCCCCTGCTTGCGGGCGTCGGCCTGCCGCTTCGGGAATCCCTCCCAGTCCGCGGCGGCGAGCACCTGCGCCTGGCTGGCGATGTAATCGCCGCTGTCATAGGTGATGCCCGCGCCCGAGCGCGCCTTCAGCGGCTTGGAATAAGGCATCTTCTCCGGCGGGATGAGATTGCGTCGGCGGATTTCCGCGCGGTCTATGCCGAGTTCGCGCCCGACCCGATCCATCAGCCGTTCCATCGCGAAGGCAGCCTGCGGATAGCCCGCGCCACGCACGGAGGAGGCGGGCACCTTGTTGGTGAAGCCGATGACGACGTCCACATCGTAATGCGGCACGATATAAGGGCCGGGGACCGCGGTCGCCGAGTTGTAGGGCAGGTTGACGGCCTTGAGCGCATAGGCACCCTGATCGTGAATCAGGCTCCCGCGAATGCCGAGGATGAGTCCCTGCGCATCGACCGCGATTTCGAGCGACCAGAATTGGTCGCGCTCCTGCACGGCCGTCATGCAATGCTCGCGGCGGTCCTCGACCCATTTCAGCGAGCGCCGCAGCAGCAGGCTGGCCGCCGCCACCGCGATCTCTTCCGGATAAATGCAATATTTCGGGCCGAAGCCACCGCCGACATCGGGCGTGATGACGCGCAGACTGTCTTCCTCGAGCCGCGTCGCCTCGGCGATGGCCGTGAACAGGTCGTTTGGCATCTGGGTCGAGGACCAGACATTCAGTCCGCGATCAGGCCGGCATTCGGCGACGACGCCGCGCGTCTCCATCGGATGTGCGCAGCCGCGATGCTGCCAAAGCTCCTCGCGAAACACGTGCTTCGCGGTGACGAAGGCTGAGGCGGCATCGCCGTAGGCGACCTTGAGCTTGTTGAGCACATTGGTGCTGGCTTCGCGCCGCACGGTGATCTCGGTGCTTTGCACGGCCGCGCGAATGTCGGCCACGACGGGGAGGGGATCGTATTCGACGATCACACGCGCCGCGGCGTCCTCCGCATTGTAGCGGCTGTCGGCGACGACCATGGCGATGGCCTCCCCCACAAACGCAACTTCGGTGTTGGACAGGATGTATGGCGTGATCGGACCTGTGGCCTTGCTGGGGCTGGCACCCAGCGGCATGCGCTCCACGCCGGTGATCGCCTGCAGGTCCGCCATGGTGAGCACGGCGTGCACTCCTGGCATGGCGCGCGCCTCGTCGCAGTCCAGCGAGGTGATCAGCGCATGGGCGTGCTGGCTTCGCACAAAGCAGATGTGCAGGAGGCCGGGGAGAGAGATGTCGTCGAGGAATTGCCCCTTGCCGGTCAGGAGGGGCCTGTCTTCAATGCGCGGAACGCGGGTGCCGATGAGCGAGCCCATATGTGTCACTTGCCTCCGAGGCGGGTCGCGGCGTCCTGCGCGGCTTCGACGATGCTCTGGTAGCCCGTGCAGCGGCAGATGTTGCCGGAAATGGCATCGCGGATCTCGTCTTCCGACGGGGATTGGGTCTCTGCGAGCAATTCGGTGAGCGTCATCAGCATGCCCGGCGTGCAGAAGCCGCATTGCAGGCCGTGATTGTCATGAAACGCCGATTGCAGCGGGCTGAGCGTGCCGTCGGCACTGGCAAGTCCCTCTACAGTGCGCACTTCGAACCCGTCGATCTGCGCGGCGAGCATGAGGCACGAGCGCACGCTTGCGCCCTCGACAAGCACAGTGCAGGCGCCGCAGACGCCGTGTTCGCAGCCCAGATGCGTACCCTTGAGATCGAGGTCGTGGCGCAGGAAGTCGGCCAGCGTCAGGCGTGGACTGACGCTGCGCGTCATGCGGGCGCCGTTGATGGTGAAATGAATCTCGACCGGCGTCATGACTGAATCTCCGCAGGGGCGCGTTGCATCGCTTGCAACAGCGCGCGCCGGACGAGGGTGGCGGCGACATGGCGGCGGTAA
>JAQGKN010000285.1 GCA_028290085.1 Hyphomicrobiales bacterium | reverse complement strand
TCCGCTCGCAATGACGGCGACAACCATTGTCGTCCCCTCGCCAGTCTTCCGCCAGCCTACTTCGCAACCGCCTTCTGGTAGAACGACGCGTCGAACAGACCATCGAGCGGCACGTCCTTGTCGAGCGTACCGATGGAGACCTGATAGGCCTGCATCTTCTTGGTGGCCTCGACGATGGCCAGCGGATTGGCCTCGAACTTTGACGCGGGCGAGGCGAGCGCGGCGACAATCGTGTCGGTATCGATCAGGCCCTTGCCGAGGGCGCCTTCAATCGCGGGTGCGACGCGCTTCGGATCGCTCTTGATGAGGTCGATGGCCCGCACGACGCCCGAAACGATCTTCTGCACGCCCTCGGGGTTTTTCTGCAGAAAGGCACCCGAAACGGCGACGACGGTGCCCGGCTGATGATCGAACATCTGGCCGCCGAGTGCGACAATCTTGATGCGCTTGTCACGCTTCTGGACAATCGTGTCGGTGGGCTCGCGGATGGTGCCCCCGTCCGCCGCGCCGGAGAGAAGCGCCTGTTGCGTGGCATCGATGCCCATGGGCACGATTTCGAAATCGGCCTTGTCGGTCTTGGTGACCTCGTTCAGCCAATGCACCAAGGTCGTGTGCGGCACGGAGCCGGGCGGCTGGGTGGCGAGGCGAGCGGGCTTGCCGTTCGCGGCGCGGAACGCCTTGAAGGCCTCTGCGGGGGTGACGCCATCCTTGAAATAGGGCGCGAGCTTGCCGCCGGCGGCCACAGTCATTTCCTCAACGGCGGTTGCAGCCACGACCTTCACGTCGATGCCCTTCGAGCGCGCGACGCCGAGCGGCGCGACGCCCGCTACATAAATGTCGAGCGTGCCCGAGGCCAGAGCCTGGATCATCACCGGGCCGGATTCGAACGTCGTGAATTTGAAGTCGAGGCCGGCTTCCTTGGCCCAGCCCTCCTTGTCGACCACGAAGATCGGTGCGGTGCCGAGCACGGGGATGAAGCCGACACGCACTTGCGTCTGTGCCTGTGCCGATGCCCCGAGCAGTCCGATGGACAAAGCTGCGGCGGTGAGGGTCGAGAGAAGGCGCATGTCAGTCTCCAGAGGTGAGTTTCTGGGCCCCGTGTAGCATTAAAGCAATCAGATGTGTGGAATAAATAATAACACATGTTACGAATGTGTTATAGTGACTTCCCGTGTCTGGCCGCTTTACAACAGATGGTCCGACCCCCAAGATTGCCGCGAAGCGAGACGCGGACGCGAAACCGCGCAAAGGGGGAAAGATGGGTCGCCTCGACCATTGCTACAATATTGCCGATTTGCGCGAGGTTGCGCGACGCCGCCTGCCCAAGGGTGTGTTCGAATATCTGGACAAGGGCACCGAGGACATGGTGGCGCTGGGCAACAACCGGCGCATGTTTGACCAGACCAAGCTCTTGAACCGCGTGCTCGTCGACGTGTCCGACGTAAAACTCGACACCCAGATTTTCGGCAAGCCTTCGGCATTGCCCCTCGTCATCGCACCCACCGGCATTGCCGGGCTCTGCTGGTACGAGGGCGAATACGAGCTCGCCAAGGCCGCCGCCAAAGCGGGCGTGCCCTTCACGCTGGCGACCGGCTCCAACACGCCGATGGAAAAGGTCTCTGCCGGGGGCGGGCGCCCCTGGTTCCAGCTCTACATGTGGCGCGAGAAGGAGTTGTCTTACGAACTGGTGCGCCGCGCGGCAGCTGCCGGTTTCGAGACGCTGGTCTGGACCGTGGATATCGGCCACGGGGCCAATCGCGAGCACAACGCGCGCAACGGCTTCAGCCAGCCCAACCGCTTGAACACCCGCAGCGTCATCGACGTGCTGCGCCACCCCGAATGGCTGGCAACCGTGATCGGCCGCTATCTGGCGACGACAGGCATGCCCGAACACGCGAATTATCCCGCGCTCTATCAGGGCAAGATGACCGGCAAGGCCTCGCAGGCCAAGGCGTTGCGCGCCGACAAGGTGAGCTGGGCCGACGTCGACCGCCTGCGTGAGATCTGGCCGGGCAAACTCGTCATCAAGGGCATCATGCGCCCCGACGACGCGCAGCGCGCGCTCGATCACGGCGTGGATGGAATCGTGGTCTCCAACCACGGCGGCCGGAACATGGACTCGGCCCCCTCGACGCTCGACGTCCTCCCGGGAATCGTCGCAGCGGTCGGCGACCGCACGACAGTGCTGGTCGATTCGGGCGTGCGGCGCGGCAGCGACATCGTGAAGTGCCTGGCCTTGGGCGCGCACGCGGTCCTGACGGGCCGCGCAACGCTTTACGGCATCGGCGCAGGTGGCGAGGCAGGCGCGACCAAGGCGCTGGGCATCCTCAAGGACGAAATGCGCCGGACCATGGCCTATATCGGCAAGCAGCGGGTCACGGACGTGTCCGGCGACGATATCTGGCGGGGGTGAGGGCGAAAGGCGTGAAAGCCTGTTGCCGTCTTTAAGTGCCCCCATCAGTCTGCTTCGCAGACAGCTTCTCTGGGAGAAGCGGGGCTGCGTTTCCTTCCTGCAAGACAGAGCGCCGTCATTGCGAGGAGCGAAGCGACGCGGCTATCCAGCAGTCGCGAGATGGCACTGGATTGCTTCGCCTACGGCTCGCAATGACGGCAACAGGCTTTCGCGCCTTTCGCCGATCCTTGCGACGAGTGCGCCTAAACCGCTTCCAGAAACTTCTCAGCCTGCTGCAGGTCCACGCTCACCAACTGCGAAACGCCGCGCTCCGCCATGGTCACACCGAAGAGGCGGTCCATGCGGGCCATGGTGATCGGGTTGTGGGTGATGGTGACGAAGCGCGTGTCCGTGCGCTTGCGCATTTCCTCCAGCAGGTCGCAGAAGCGCTCGACGTTCGAATCGTCCAGCGGTGCATCCACTTCGTCGAGCACGCAGATCGGCGAGGGGTTGGTGAGGAACACCGCGAAGATCAGCGACATCGCGGTGAGCGCCTGTTCGCCGCCCGAAAGCAGCGTCATGGTCTGGGGCTTTTTGCCGGGCGGCCGCGCAAGAATTTCGAGTCCCGCTTCGAGCGGATCATCGCTCTCGACGAGTTGCAGTTCTGCCGTACCGCCGCCAAAGAGCGCCGTGAACAGATCCTTGAAATGGCCGTTCACCACTTCGAAGGCGGCCAGCAGGCGCTCGCGCCCCTCCTTGTTCAGGCTCTGGATGGCGAGGCGCAATTTGCGGATGGCCTCGGTGAGATCGTCGCGCTCGGCGACCATCGCGCCGTATTTTTCCTCGATCTCCGTGAGTTCGTCGTCGGCCCGCAGATTGACGGCCCCGAGACGTTCGCGGTCGCCCTTCAGCGTTTCGAGCAGGCGTTCGATCTTGGCTGCCTCGGGCAGGGCATCGCCGGGCTTGAGGCCTGCGAGCGTGGCCACGCCCTCAGGCGGGCAATCGAGTTCGGTCGCGATGTTCTTCACCACCTCCTCGCGGCGGTGGCGTAAGGCTTCGACGCGCGCTTCGGTGCGGGCGCGTTCCTCGCGCGCCGTGCCCATGGCGTCGAGCGAGCCGCGCGCGAGACGGTCGGCGTCGGCGAGATCCTTCTCGGCTCCGGCGCGCTTTTCAGCGGCGGCGGTGCGGCCTTCCTCAGCCTGCGCGATGCCGTCCATCAGCGCGCGGCGCTGGGCGATGAATTCGTTGGGCGCTTCGGCGAGAACGACCTGCTCCTCGCGGGTCTCCTCCATCCGCGCTTCGATTTCCTCGATCTGCGCGGTGGCGCGGCCACGCCGCTCCGCCCAGGATTTGCGCTCGATGCCGATGGCCTCGCGGCGGCGCTGGCGTGACTCGGCCTCGCGCAGGAGGCCTTGCATGGCAGCCCGCGCCTCAGCGACTTCCGCCCGGTGCTGGGCCGCCTCGGCCCGCGCACGATCGAGCTTGCTGATCATGGCCTGCGTCGCGGCAAGGCTCTTCAGCGCGGCCTCGGCCTCGCTTTTCTTGATGAGAGATTCGTCGCGGTTTTCCGCAAAGCGCGTGACGGATTCTTCAAGCGCCGACATGCGTGTCGCCACCTGCGCGCGCACGCGCTCGGCCGCTCCGACCTTCTCGCGGGCTTCCTCGACCTGCCGCGCCGCCGCGCGAGAGGACTGGCGCGCATTCATCTCAGCGACGGAGGCATCGCGGAGTTCCGCCTGCGCCTTTTCCGAGATTGCCTTGGCAGTATCGGCCTCACGACGCGCCGCCTCGGCCTCGATTTTCAGGTCACCAAGCCGGTTCTTTTCTACGAGGCGGCGAGCGGCCGGGGTGGGCGCTTCGGCGGCGGCGGTGAAGCCGTCCCAGCGCCAGAAATCGCCCTCGCGCGAGACCAGCCGCTGGCCGGGCTTGAGCATCTTCTGCAGTTGCGCACCTTCGCCACGCAGCACGACGCCGATCTGTGAAAGGCGTCGCGCGAGGGGCGAGGGTGCCCGCACGAGGCTGGACAGCGGCTTGACGCCGGGCGGCAGGGCAGGGTCGGTGGCGCCGTCGCCCAGCAAAGCCCAATGGGCGGGCGCGGACACATTGGTCGAGGCGTCGAGATCGTCACCCAGCGCTGCGCCGAGCGAAGCCTCATAGCCCTTGTCGACACTGATTTCATCGACAACGGGCGGCCAGAGGTCGCCCGCCGCCGTGTTGAGCAGGTTGGAGAGCGTGCGCGCTTCCGTTTCCAGCCGCTGCGCCTTGCGCTCGGCCTCGGTGAGGGGCCCGCGCGCCCGCGTTTCCGCCTCGCGTGCCTCGACATGGCGCGCTTCCGCCGCCAGCATCACCTCTTCGAATCCGGCAGCCTGTTCGATGCTTTCTTCGAGCGCGCCCGCGAGCGATTCCAGCTCCTCGTCGCTGCCCGCGCCCTGTTTCAACTGCGCCAGTTCCTGCGCGACCTTCATCCACTCGGCTTCAAAGCGCGCGAAACGCTGGCTCTCCTCGCGGAAAGCCTGTTCCAGCGTCGTGCGTCGCGCATTGAGGTCGGAGAGGGCAGATTGCGCTTCGGCCAAAGCCTTTTCGCTGTCGGCGAGGTTACCCTCGGCGTCGGCCAGCCGTTCCTTGGCGGAAAATTCGTCGTCAGCCGAATTCTCGTTGGCGTCCTCGAGGTCAGCGGCCTCGGTGTCGAGCTTGTCGAGTACGCCCGCGGCATCCTCGATCAGCGCCGTTTCGCGGGCGAGGTCGCGCGTCAGCTGCGCGAGGCGGCGTTCCAGTTCGGCGCTGCGCTCCTTGGCGCGGCGTTCCTCGATCACCAGCTGATCGCGGGCGAGGATCAGCCGCTGCAGCACGGCGCCGGCCTTGGCCTCCTCGTCGCGCAGCGCAGGCAGTCCATGGGCGGCGATAGCCTGAAGGCGGGCGGCCTCGGCCTGAAGGCGGGTGCGCTCGGCGACGTCGCGCACATCCGCCTCGAGCTTGTGTTCGGCCTCGGCAAGCTGGGTCGTGATGTCACGCCATGCAATGTGAAAGAGCAGCGCCTCGTTGCGGCGGATGTCGGATGCGAGGTTCTTGTAGCGCCCGGCCTGACGGGCTTGCCGCTTCAGGCTCTCGATCTGCGCTTCGATCTGTTTCAGCACGTCTTCAAGACGGCCGAGATTGTCTTCGGCGCCCTTGAGGCGCAATTCAGCCTCGTGGCGGCGCGAATGCAGGCCGGCAATGCCTGCGGCCTCTTCCAGAATGCGGCGGCGCTGCTGGGGCTTGGCAGAGATGATCTCGCCGATGCGCCCCTGACCCACCATCGCGGGCGAGCGCGCACCGGTCGAGGCGTCCGCAAACAGCAATTGCACGTCGCGAGCCCGCACTTCGCGCCCGTTGATGCGATAGGTCGAGCCGGAATCGCGCTCGATGCGGCGGGTGACTTCGATCTGCTCGGAATCATTGAAGGCAGCGGGTGCCGTGCGGGCGCTGTTGTCGAGATAGAGTCCGACTTCGGCTGTATTGCGCGAGGCGCGATTGCCGGATCCGGAGAAAATCACGTCGTCCATGCCCGACGCGCGCATGTTCTTGTAGGAATTCTCGCCCATGACCCAGCGCATGGCTTCGACGAGATTCGACTTGCCGCAGCCGTTGGGTCCGACGACACCGGTCAGCCCGGGCTCGATCTGGAATTCCGTGGATTCGCAGAAGCTCTTGAAACCGACGATCCGCAGCTTGTTGAATTTCATCGTCCGCGCCCCACGGCTCGCAACCCGACGTCCCGCGCGAAAAACGCGCGAGTTTCGGATTGCATGGGATTACGCAACTCTGGCGTCACGCCGCTCGTCCTTTGCCGTGGGCCTCTCCATCTCAATGTAAGGCGTCACAACGCAGCGCGCGGTGCAAGCCAGAGGCAGGCATTTCAAAGCCGCCGGCTCGCATTTCCTGTGCGAAACCCAGAAGAGATGGACGCCTCGCCCCGACGAAATCAGCTCTTCAGCAGCGGCTCGATGGCCTTGTCCAGTTCTGCCATGGACATGGCGCCGCTCTGCTTGCGACCGTTGATGAAGAAGGTCGGGGTGGAATCCACCTGGAATTTCTCGGTGGCGCGGTCGCGGATCTGGTTGACGTTGTCGTAGAGCGTCTTGTCCTTGAGGCAAGCTTCGAATGCCTGTTGCGACATGCCGGTCTGCTTGACGAGGTTCGACAGACCGTCGAGGGGCTTATCCGTATAAGCCCAGTTCTTCTGCTGGGCGAAGAGCAGGTCGATCATGGCCTCGCGCTTGTCCGGACCGGCGCAGCGCGCGAGCATGAAGCCCGCCGTGGCCAGCGGATCGAGCGGGAACTCGCGCAGAACGAAGCGCACCTTGCCCTTGTCGATGTATTTGGTTTTCAGCTCGGGAAAGGTTTCGGTGTGGAAGTGTGCGCAATGGGGGCAGGTCATCGAGGCATATTCG
>JAQGKN010000271.1 GCA_028290085.1 Hyphomicrobiales bacterium | reverse complement strand
CGCGTGCTCATGGGCCGCGCACTGGTGACATCGCTCGTCTGGCTCGTCATTATAGGCACGCTCGGCGGCCTCTTCGTCGCGCGCCGCGTGTTGCGACGCGTCGATGCGATGAATGCCACGACGCGCAGCATCATGAACGGCGATCTCGCGCAGCGACTGCCGCTTGCGGGGAGTAACGACGAACTCGACAGGCTCGCCCTTAATCTCAACGCAATGCTCGACCGTATCGCCGAGCTGATGGCCGGTCTGAAAGAAGTCTCCGACAATATAGCGCATGATCTCAAGACGCCGCTCACGCGCCTGCGAAACAAGGCTGAGCAGGCCTTGCGCTCCGCTCAGACACCGGCCGAATTCCGCACGGCGCTCGACCAGATGATTGAAGAATCGGACGGGCTGATCCGCATATTCAATGCGCTTCTCATGATCGCGCGCCTCGAATCCGGCGGTGCAGAAAACGAAATGGCACCCTTCGACGTTGCAGAAATGACCCAAGATGTGGGCGAACTCTACGAGCCGCTGGCCGACGAGGAAGGCACGCAATTGATCATCGAGGCCGAGCCCGGATTACAAATTCTGGGCAACCGCGAATTGATCGGCCAGGCGACCGCCAACCTCGTCGATAACGCGATCAAATACGGACGCAAAGACTCTGATGACGCGTCTGGCGGCGATATCAAGCTCGTAGCGCGAAAGGCTGGGGAAAGCGTCGAGATCGAAGTCTCGGATCGCGGGCCGGGCATTGCGGCGGCCGATCGCGCACGCGTACTCGACCGTTTCGTGCGTCTTGAAGGGTCGCGCTCCCGGCCAGGTTCTGGCCTCGGGCTTTCGCTGGCTGCGGCCGTCACCAGATTGCATGGTGGGCAATTGCGTATCGAAGATAATTCGCCCGGACTTCGCGTGGTCATAGCGCTGCCGCTTCGAGCACCACCCCCGGCGCTCCCGCAACGCGCCAGGCCAGTAGTCGTGCAGCCAACGCCGAGTGTAGCCTCATGACCGTTCCTCTCGCGCAGTCAGTTCACGCCGCACCGGTGCTTTCTGATCCCGGAGCGGCGCGGACGCGCCTCGAAGACATGCCTGCGCACAAACAGCTAACGGTGCAACTCGCCCGCGCTCCTGTGCGCGACTTGCTGCTGGGCATTGCCGACCACTCTCCCTACCTCTGGCGCCTTGCCTCCGCCGATCCGGCACGCCTGTCGCGTCTTCTCGCTGAGGAACCGTCTGCCGCGCTCGCCGCCTGCCTCGATGCCGCACGCGAGCGCTCGCGTGCGGCCGAGGACGAGACAGCACTCATGCAGATCTTGCGCGCGGCCAAACAGGAAGCGCATCTGCTCATCGCATTGGCCGACATAGGCGGCGTGTGGGATGTCGTCGCCGTGACAGGCGCTCTATCGCTCTTCGCCGATTGCATGGTGTCCTGCGCTCTTTCGTTCCTGCTGCGACAGGCCGCGCACGCCGGCAAGCTTCAACTCGCCGATGCGCAAAATCCGGAGATAGGCTGCGGCGTCGTGATCCTCGCGCTTGGCAAGCACGGCGCCCGTGAGCTGAATTATTCGAGCGACATTGATCTTGTCGTCTTTTTCGATCCTGCCTCGAACGCACTGGTTGAGGGCACGGAGCCTGCGCCGCTTTTCGTGCGCATCACGAAATCACTCGCGCGCATTTTGCAGGAGCGTACCGGCGAGGGTTACGTGCTGCGCGTCGATCTGAGGCTACGGCCCGACCCCGGCTCGACCGCAGTGGCGATCTCGCTGCCCGCGGCATTTTCCTACTACGAAAACTTGGGACAGAACTGGGAGCGCGCAGCTCTCATCAAGGCCCGGCCGGTCGCAGGCGACAAGGAACTCGGCACTCAATTTCTTGCTGATCTCGCGCCTTTCATCTGGCGCAAATATTTCGATTACGGCGCCATCGCCGACATTCACGCGATGAAACGGCAGATCCATGCCGTGCGTGGCCATGCCGAAGTTGCTGTGGCCGGGCATGATGTGAAGCTCGGGCGCGGCGGTATTCGCGAGGTGGAATTCTTCGTCCAGACCCAGCAGCTGATTTTCGGTGGTCGTCGCCATCAATTGCGCGGCGCTCGCACGCTCGACATGCTTGTCGAACTCGCTGCCGACGGATGGGTCACCGCTGATGCCGTCACGGACCTCACGTCCGCTTATGGCTTTCTGCGCACGGTCGAGCACCGGCTGCAGATGGTCGCCGACGAGCAGACACAGCGCCTTCCAAGCGATATCGACCAGCTCGAACATTTTGCGCGTTTCTGCGGCTATCGCGATCTCGCGCATTTTTCCGACGCTCTCATCGCGAACCTCACCAAGGTTGAAACGCATTACGCACGTCTCTTTGAACATGCGCCCGCACTCGACACGCAAGGCGGAAGCCTCGTTTTTACCGGCGTGACTGACGATCCCGAGACCATCGAAACTCTGCGTGTGCTGGGCTTCACCGATCCTTCGCGTGCCGCCGAGACCATTCGGGGCTGGCACTTCGGCCGCCGCTCCGCAGTGCAATCCGCCCGCGCGCGTGAGGTACTGACCGAGCTCGTACCCGCGCTCCTGGAATCCTTCTCGGGAAGCGGCGACCCCGACGCCGCTCTCGCGGCCTTCGACGCGGCGCTCGGCTTGATGCCGGCGGCCGTAGAGCTCTTCTCTATTCTGAAGAGCAATGCGGCGGTCCGCGATCTCTTCGGCGACATCCTCGGCGGTGCGCCGCGCCTTGCTGGCGTGATCGCCCGGCGTCCGCATGTGCTCGACGCGGCGATCGATCCCTCGTCCCTGCGTTCCGCCTCTGACGAGGACAATTACGACCAGCGTGCCACGCGTCTACTTCGTGAACCAGCACGCACCGAAGAGTTTCTCGACGGCGCGCGGGACATGGCGCTGGAAGAATCTTTCCTCATCGGCGTGCGAACGCTATCGGGCATGATCGATCCGCAGGCTGCGGGCGCGGCCTATACTGCGCTGGCATCGAGCCTAGTGCGGGCGTCGCTCATTCAGGTGCAACGCGCGTTCGAGGCGGAATACGGGCAAATTGCCGGAGGCCGTTGCACTGTCGTGGGAATGGGCCGACTCGGCTCACGCGAGATGACGGCCACCTCCGATCTCGATCTGATCCTTCTCTACGACTTCGATCCGGAAAGGCCGGAGTCCGATGGCGCGAAGACATTGCACGCCGTCCAATATTATACGCGCCTGACACAACGCCTCGTGTCAGCTCTGACGGTCGCGACGCGACGTGGACGGCTCTACGACGTGGATATGCGCCTCCGCCCTTCCGGTGGGAAAGGGCCTCTGGCGACGCAGGTTCGCAGCTTCGTGGACTATCAGAAGACCGAGGCGGAGACGTGGGAACATATGGCCCTGACGCGCGCGCGCGTGATCGCGGGCGACGCTGCGCTCTGCGCTGAACTTACGACGGCAATCGGAGCGATCGTCGCAATTGCGCGCGACGAAGCAACGTTGCGGAAATCCGTTTACGACATGCGCGCGCTCATCGCGAAAGAAAAGGGCGATGGCAATCCATGGGATTTGAAGCTTGTGCGCGGCGGCATCATGGATATCGAATTCGCGGCACAATATCTGGCACTGCGCTACGCGGCGACCTGTCCGGGTTGTGTCGATGTTGAAACTCAAAAGTTACTACGAAATGCAACAGATGCTGACCTGCTCTCGGCATCCGATGGCGAACGACTGATTGAAGCTCATCGCCTCTATACAGGCGTGATGCAGATGATCCGCCTGACATTAGATGGAGACTTCGATCCGCCTCAGGTCGCATCGGGCGTCCTCCGCCGCATCGCCGCTGCCGCGGATCTTCCCGATTTCAAACTACTGGAAACGATGTTGGCCGATACGCGGGCCGATGTCCGAGCGATTTTCGATCGCCTGCTCGGTTCTCCGCGCAAAAAGCGGTGATCAGGTTCCGGTACGTGTTCCGATAAACGCCTGCACGCGGTCGGCTGCGAGCGGCAGGCGCACGCGCACGATAGTTCCCGCTCCAAGGCTTGAACGGATGCGCAGGGAGCCGCCATGCAGTTCGATGAGCGAGCGCGCGATGGCAAGTCCGAGGCCGGAACCCTTCGATCCATTCTCGAGTGGGGAATCGATCTGCTCGAACGGGCGCCCAAGCCGGGGCAGAGCGTCCGCCGAAATACCGACGCCCGTGTCTTCGACATAAATATTCATAGCGCCGTCTGCCAACCGCGTGCGCAACGTGATGCGTCCGCCTTCCGGTGTGAATTTGACGGCATTGCGCATGAGGCTGATGAGCACCTTCTCGACCGCATGGCGGTCCGCGTGGAGCGAAATGCTCGGCAGCGCCTCTGCGACAAGCGAGATGTTCTTTTCCTCGGCCGATGCCCGGATCGTCTCCACAGCACGCGACACGGCGGAGTCGATTTCGAAATCGGCCATATGCAGCTGGATACGTCCAGCCTCGAGGCGTGACATATCGAGCACGTCGCTGATGACGCCGAGGAGGTGCTGGCCACTCTCGCGGATATGCGTGGAGTAATCGAGGTACTTCGCGCTGCCCAGCGCGCCGAAGGTCTCATGCTCCATCATTTCCGAGAAGCCGATGATCGCGTTCAGCGGTGTGCGCAGTTCGTGGCTCATATTGGCCAGGAACTCGGACTTGGCCCGGTTCGCAGTTTCCGCCTCGGCCTTCTGTTCCAGGTACTTTTCTGCGAGGTCGGCGAGCTGCTGCGCCTGCAGCTCCAGCGTTTGCCGAGATTTGCGCAGATCCGCGATGGTCGCCATGAGACGGCGTTCTGAATCGAGCAATTGCTCTTCGTGACGCTTCAACTTGGTGATGTCGGTGCCCACCGAGACATAACCGCCATCCTTCGTGCGGCGCTCATTGATCTGGAGCCAGCGCCCGTCGGTGAGGCGCGCTTCATATGTGCGTGCACCGGCCTGTGCGCGCTCGCCGAGCGGAATCTGGGTCTGCAGCATGGGAGGTGCACCCTTCGACATCAGCTGAGCATAGGGTGTGCCTGCGGACATCGCCTCAGACGGCAGATTGTGCAGGTTCTGGAACTTCGAATTGCACATCACGAGCTTGTTGTCGGCATCCCACAGCACAAAGGCTTCGGAGATGGTCTCGATAGCATCGCGCAGGCGAATATCGGCCGTAGCAGTGCGCTCCACCAGCGCCTTCTGATCGCTGATATCGACGGCGATGCCCACGAGGTGGGGCGTATCCATGGGGCCCTGGCAAAGGATTTCTGCGCGCGCGCGCAGCCAGATCCAGTCACCCTTCGCGTTGCGGATCCTGAAAGCATGGTCGATCGTGTTCGACTCGGAAGAGGCCAGCATTTCGGCCATGGCATGCAGATCGCCATCCTGTGGGTGCAACAACGCATTCACGTCGCCGAAGGACATGAACTCAGGCTGCGGTTCCATGCCGAGGATGTCATACATGGAGCTCGACCAGTAGATACGACCGCGCGCGATGTCCCAGTCCCACAGACCGCAACGGCCACGCGCCAGAGCCGCGTCGAAACGCTGTCTCATGTGTGTACTGGCGACATCGGCTTCGCGTGTGCGAGCCGCCTGCCAGCTATAGGCGCCTGCAATAAGGGCTAGCACGAAGGCAGTGGCAAACAGCAGGAAGCCTGAGCGCAGAGTTGTTGAACGCCAATCCTCGAACACCCCCGACATGGGCTGCACGACCGCGAGCTGACCGAAGGGTTCCTGCAGCGTGCGGACGATGGCCAGTGCCTCCGTGCCGTCGGCCAGGACAATCTTCATAACGCCGGCACGATCGGCGAAGACCGTGAGCGGCTGCGCCTGACCAAGATAGTCCTGTAGCAAGCCCGCAGGCGCGAGCGAAGCGGGAAGCCCGGCGACGATCTGCCCGTCAGCGTCGGTCACGAGCACTTGCCGCTTATGCATGAAGGCGCGGCCGGGAAAGGTCGCTTCGGTGATTTTCATGGAGCGCGGGTCTAGCTGAGGCCGGAGGGTTCCGTTGACTTCCGCCTTGATCGTTGCGGAAATCATCTCGATCTCTGCCATGGCATCGGCAAGCGATGCGTCCCGCAGCTGGATCGCAAGAAGCAGCGCGATGCTTGCGAGCACACAGAGGAACATTCCCGCCATGGCGGGAACCGCGAGGTGAAACCAAGCCTTGAACGAAAATGTACCCATGCCGCGAACAGCAGCATTGCGTCGCGCAAATTCTTGCAAATGTTCCGCGCGTGCGGAAACACCGGCCACGTTCGCACGCGCCATGCTTTGGCCCCCTGGATCAGACTAACTCGAGGCCAATGTGCCGCATCGCCTCGAATCATTGTCATCTGAATCCGTGGGGCACTTTTTGTCCAGACCTTAATGAAAGGTTGACGAAAATTGTCCTGGCCCGTGCTTTACAGATTCTTTTTTTCTATCGAAAAGACTGTCCCTGAACAGGAAATCCCGACAGTCAGGAAGCCAGCGAGCGCTCTACGATATCGCGAACATCCGCCGAAAGATCCTTCTGTTGCGCCACTTTCTTCAACGCGGACTCGGCGAGGGAGCGCCGCGTAGGCTCTAGCTGGCGCCAGCTGCGGAAGGCGCCGAGCAGTCGTGCCGCAACCTGCGGATTTTTTGGATCGACCGAAATCACA
>JAQGKN010000260.1 GCA_028290085.1 Hyphomicrobiales bacterium | reverse complement strand
CGGGTGGTATTCCGCCGCGACGCGCCGGAGGGGCCGTGGCTGAAAGATCGTCTCTACCCGTGAGCAGGCTCTACCCGGAACGCCCGATCCTGGCCGCGAGCATTGCCGTGTTTCGCGACGGGAAGGTATTGCTGGGCGCCCGGACGATGGCGCCGCACCCAAATGTATTTTCGCTGCCTGGCGGGGTGGTCGAACTCGGCGAAACTCTAGAAGAGGCAGCCCTGCGCGAACTGGACGAGGAGACTGGCGTGGCCGCGCGAATCGTCAGTTTCGCTGGACATACCCAGGTGCTCGACCGCGATGAAAGCGGTCGTGTGCGCCGGCATTTCGTCGTGGCGTCTTTCGCTGCGCATTGGATTTCGGGAGACGGCGTGCCTTCAGAAGAAGCGCCCGAGTTGATCTGGGCCGACCCGAAAAATCTGGGTGACCTGCCGGTGACGCCCGGCCTTGCGAGGCTTCTGGCGGCGGCCTGTCTCGTGGTAGGTAAAGCGGGATGACTGGCAAATACATATCGGCCCTCTGCGCCCTGATTCTCGGGTTTGCCGCGATGCCCGCCGCAGCCCAGCAGACGCAGCAGCGTGCACCCGCCCCGCAGAGTGCGCCTGCCGTGCGCAAGGCCCCGGCGGCGCCGCCCGCAGCTGCACCGTCACCGCTGGAAGCGCCGCCGCCTTACGAACCGCAGATGATGCGGCTTTCCGAAATTTTGGGATCACTCGCCTATCTTCGCGAGCTTTGCGGCGCGCCAGATGGCGATCGGTTTCACGCCCGCATGGCCGCCCTTCTGGAGGCCGAGGCCACGACCGAAGCCCGGCGCGATCGGCTGGCGGGGGCCTATAACAGTGGCTATCGCGGGTTCGCGACGACCTATCGCACCTGCACCGACAATGCGCAGCTGGTGATTGCGCGCTATCTGGACGAAGCTGGCCGTATCGCGCGGGAACTGGCGAGCCGGTACAGCGGCGGCTAATTCACCTAAGCGTTAGCTATGCCGATGTGAAGTGTATGTGTTTCTACTTTTCCACAGGCGTTAACCTTTCTTAAAGACGCTTGTCGCAGGCCGCCACGGCAACGGTTAAAGTCGCTCCCACATGACCGAACAATCCCTCCCCCCCTTTGAAGACCCAACCGCCGCCGATGAACGTCGCGCCGCGCTGGGCTACGTCACGGAAGCCTTCGCCGAAGCGATCCTGGCTGGGATCGAAGGTGATTGCTTTGCTCATGCGGCCCTGTTCGCTGCGTTCCAGGAACTCGTCGTGACATACGGTGAGGAACCTGTGGCGATCTTCGCGGAGAAATTGCCGGATCGCATTCGCTGCGGCGAGTTTTCCATCGTCAGCAAGCATTAAGGCGGCTCCACGTCCCGGCCATATTGCGCTTCTAGGCTCGCACCATGGCTGAACCCGTGAATCGAACCCGCAAGCCGAAACCCGAGCTGCCACGCGACTTGGTGTCGGGGGCGCGCACCGACCTTGGCGCCCTGCCCGCGCGCGTCGGGGCCCTGCACGCGAAGATCCTCGAAGCCGTCGCCACGCGCGATCTCGAAAAGCTGCGCATCCCCGTTGAATGGAACGAGGTGCCGCCAATTTTCGAGCGCGGCACCCGCAAAGGCCCGGGCTTCGATCCGCTCGACATGCTGAAGACCCGCTCCTTCGATGGAAAGGGCCGCGAGATGCTCGCAATCCTGCAAGCGGTGATGGAAGCGCCTTACGTCAGCGTGAAGCGCGGCCCGTTCGAGACCTATGTC
Source organism: Hyphomicrobiales bacterium (assembly GCA_028290085.1). Lineage (GTDB taxonomy): Bacteria > Pseudomonadota > Alphaproteobacteria > Rhizobiales > Beijerinckiaceae > Terripilifer. Next base: position 10,459 of record JAQGKN010000260.1, on the reverse strand, counting down.
TGGCCATCTTTCGCAGTGACACCGCCACAAAATCCTGACGAGAAGACGCGACTGCACATGCTGCGCTGCATTCGCTTCGCGGATCTCGGCCTGAGGAACGCCGCCGGGCAGCCGTTGATTCACAATGTCCGGATCGGTTCCGACGGCACGTGGCACACGTTTATGCCTGACGTCTGAAGGTTCTGACGTAACAGCCGAGGCTTGTCTCGGCTCGCCGAGTGCTTACCTAATGTAGGCAAGTAGACGCCGATTCCCCGCCGGAGAAACCGCACATGGCTTCAGCATTCCTCGACGATCGCGGCGTGGTTCGCGTCGGCGGAGAAGATGCGCGAGGCTTTTTGCAGGGGCTTGTGACTTGCAACGTCGAGACCATCAGCCCGGATGCGGCGGGTTTCGGCGCGCTGCTGAGTCCGCAGGGCAAGATCCTTTTCGACTTCCTCATTGTCGAAGACAAAGGCGCATTCCTCCTCGATACGGCGCTCAAGCTGGTGCCCGACCTCGTCAAGCGGCTCTCGCTCTACAAGCTGCGCGCGAAGGTCACGATCGAGAATTTGTCCGCTCCCGCCGACCCCGATGACGAACCGCTGGGCATTCTGGCGCTGTGGGACGGCGAGCCCGGTGATGGGCTTGTCTACGACGACCCGCGCCACGCGGACCTCGGACGTCGCAGCTTCCTCCCCGCCAACGAAGCGCTGTCACGCGCGAGCGGCACGAGCGCCGATTACGAGGCGCATCGCATTCTCTGCGCAGTGCCCAAGGGCGGCGTGGATTTTCCCTTCGGAGAGACCTTCCCGCATGATGCCGACATGGATCTCATCCATGGCGTCGACTTCAGGAAGGGCTGCTATATCGGGCAGGAAGTCGTGTCGCGCGTCGAGCATCGCGGCACGGCGCGCAAGCGCATCCTGCCCGTGCGCCTGCGCGGCGATGCCCCGCCCATCGGCACCGAGATCCGCGCGGACGGCACGGTGGTGGGCACCATGGGTTCGGCTTCGGGCGAGCGCGGACTTGCGATGATCCGCACGGACCGCGCAGAAGAAGCCATCTCTGCAGGAATAGCGCTGGTTGCGGGCACCAGCATCGTCGAGCTGATGCCCGCAGATATCGTGTGAGGCGCCAGCCTTACATGGCCGGCATGATGGCGATGTCACGGACTGCGCCCGTCACGCCCGCGATCTTTGCGACCATGGTGGCCTTGCCGGTATCCAACGATACTGAATAGAGCGTGTCGTCCGCCATCAGGTATCCCTCGTTCTTGTCGCCCATCGAGGCGATGTCGAAGGCGTAGGACGACGCCGTGACGCCGAACTTGCCGACGGCATTCAGAACGCCATCATTCGGCGGGGCCTGCTTGATGAGGGCACCGATCGTGGCATCGACGTCGAACAAGACCGTTTCCTTCGCGCCCTTCATCGAGTTCGTGTAGGCGCCCGCGACGATCCTAGGCATTTCGCCCTTATGCATGTCCTTCTCCGCGAAGGCGAGCTTGCCGTCGGTCGTGACCTTGCCGTCGTCCACGTTGACGCGAAGGTTCGTGCCGTCGGTGCCGATCACGCGAAGACGGTCGGCGACCGGATTGAAATCGACCGTGCCCATGACACCGTCCGCGAGAGTCTTTTCGAGCTTGGACTTTTGTGTCGCCTTGCCCGTGGCATTTACCGTGTAGAGCGTGCCGTCTACCGCGAGCGCATAGAGCATGCCGTCAGCCGGACGGACGTCGATGCCCACGATCTTGCCGGACGCGCCTGAGATCTTCATCGACTTGGTGACCTTGGCGGCCTTCACATCGACCATGGCGAGCGTGTCGTCGCCGACGAGAGCAGCGACGGTCTGCGCCTGAGCCGCGCCTGCGAAGGCTGCGCTGGCGAGAAGGGCGGCGATGAGCGTGCGGTTCAGCATGGGTTTCTCCTTGAAGCGCGGGCCGGTGAACCCGGCTGGCGGTGCGGATACACGCCATCCCCCGGGGTGGATGCAGCGCATGCAAAAGTTTTTTGTGCCTCGCATCCGGACGCCTGTCTCGCGTGTATGCTTCAGGTGTGGAGAAACAAACGATGTCACGAGACCTCGCAGAGACGGCCCCGCCATCTCTCGATGACGCGTTGCGCCGCTGTGCTGCGGGTGAACGCGCTTGCCTGCAGATGATCTACGATCGCGAGGCGGCCGCTATGATCGGCGTCGCGATGCGCATCCTGCGGCGGCGCGAGCTGGCGGAGGAAGCGGTGCACGACACATTCGTACGCATCTGGCAGAAGGCGGCGAGCTTCGATCCTTCGCGCGGCGAGGCACGCAGCTGGCTCTATGCCGTGTTGCGCAATCGCGCTCTCAACATTTTGCGAGGCGAGCGGCGGACCGATCAGCTCGACGACTTCGACGCCCTGGACGTCGAGAGCACGGACGAGAGCCCGGAGGCCTGCGTTGCAAGGCTTTCCGACACAAAGGCGCTGCGCCACTGCCTCGAAAAGCTCGAACCCGTGCGGCGGCACGCCATTGTCCTCGCCTACGTGCAGGGCCTGACGCACGGCGAATTGGCCGGGCGCCTCGGCGTGCCGCTCGGCACAGTCAAATCCTGGATCAGGCGCAGCCTCGTCACGCTCAAGGAGGCGCGAGGATCACGACCGGCTCGCCGCCGAACATGTGCTGGGCCTGCTCGAAGGCGAGGAGGCGACGCTCGCCGAGCACTTGCTCGAACAAGATGCCGGCTTCGCGCAGCTCGTGTCGGGCTGGCGCGCGCGATTTGCGGAACTCGACGAGACGTGTCCGCCCGCGCCGCTCGACGCGTCGCTGTGGGGCCGGATCGAGTCGAGCGTCGGCTCTCACATCCCTGCTGCCAAGTTGAGGTCGGCTGTGCCTTTCCAGCGCAGGCGTTTCTCCACGCTATGGGAAAGTCTCGACTTCTGGCGGGTGACGGGGTTGGCAAGCGCCGCCGCGGCGATCGCCCTTGCGATAGGTCTCGGCTTTGCGATGCAGGCAGCCGCGCGCAAGCCGGTCCTGGTGGCTGTGCTGCTCACAAGTGCCAACCAGCCCGCCGGCCTCGTCAGCACCTTCGCCGATGGGCATGCCGAGCTGCTGCCCCTGCAAGCCGTCGAGGTGCCGGCTGGTCGCGTGCTGGAAATCTGGACGTTATGGGATCCGGCGCGCGGACCTGTTTCGCTGGGCACACTCGATGCGGCGCGTAGCGTCGGGCTTCAGCTCGACAACCTGCCGAGGACGGCGCCAAACCAGCTGTTCGAAATTACCCTCGAACCCACGGGCGGCTCGACCACCGGCCGACCGACTGGCCCGGTGCTGATGAAAGGCACGACCAGCGCAGCGCTTTGACGAGGCACTTTCGTCAACGGCGGGCAACGCGTAAGTCTCTCATCATGACCGACACACCGCCACTTCGCCCCCCCGTGATTCATCCCGACGGACGCCACCGCTGCCCGTGGCCCGGCGAGGATCCAGTCTATGTCGCCTATCACGACACGGAATGGGGCGTTCCCGAATGGGACGACCGGGCGCTTTTCGAGAAGCTTATCCTCGACGGCTTTCAGGCCGGGCTCTCGTGGATCACCATCCTGCGCAAGCGCGAAGCTTTCCGCCGCGCCTTCGACGGGTTCGATCCGCAGGCGATCGCGCGCTACGATGCCGCGAAGGTGGAAGCTCTGATGCAAGATGCTGGCATTGTGCGTAACCGCGCCAAGATCGTCAGCACGATCGCCTCTGCGAAATCGTGGCTCGCAATTCAGGAGAGCGGCCACTTCTCCAAATATCTGTGGGACTTTTTCGACGGCACTCCGGTCCAGACCAACCTGAAGCACATGGGCGAAATGCCGACGCAGAGCGCAGTTTCCGTGCGCATGTCCAAGGATCTCAAGGCGCGCGGATTCAATTTCTGTGGGCCGACGATCATCTACGCTTTCGCGCAGGCTGTCGGCATGATCAACGATCATCTCGTCGGCTGTCACCGCCATGCCGAATGCGCAGCCCTTGCCAAGGAAACTCACCGATGACCGCGCGTAACGCGACGCCGCGCGCCTGGCAGCGGATGCTGTCTGGCCGCCGTCTCGACCTGCTCGACCCCTCCCCACTCGACATCGAGATCGAGGACATCGCCCACGGCCTCGCCCGCGTCGCACGCTGGAATGGACAGACGCGCGGTCCGCATATCTTTTCCGTCGCGCAGCATTCGGTGCTGGTCGAACATCTGGCCATTGCGATGGACCGCGAAATCTCGCCGGCCTCGCGCCTCGTGGTGCTGCTGCATGACGCACCGGAATATGTCATCGGCGACATCATATCGCCGTTCAAGACCGTCATCGGAGATGCCTATAAACAGGTGGAAGCGCGGCTTTTGTCGGCCATTCACCTGCGTTTCTCGCTGCCGCCACGCCCGGCGCCCGCACTCGCCAAGCTGACCAAGGCGGCCGACCGCGCCGCCGCCTTCATGGAGGCGACACATCTGGCTGGCTTTGCTTATGCGGAAGCCGAAAAATTCTTTGGACGACCCGAGGTTTCGATTCGCGAACTTGAGACGCTGATTGCGCCGATGCCCTCCGACAAAGCGGAGGACCTGTTCATCACGCGGTTCCGCGCTATCGAGGCCGAGATGACCGCGGGGAATTCCTGACGGAAAGGATCATCGCATGCCGCGTATCCACGTCTGTGCCCTTTCGAAAGTCGAGGAGACCGTGCTCGCCACTGGCGCTCGCACGCTTGTGACCCTCATCAATGCCGACACCGAGGTTGACCGCCCCGCCGAGATTGCGGCCGAGCGGCATCTGTTCGTCGGCATGTCCGACATCACCGAGGACATGAAGGGACATGTGCTGCCAGCGCAGGCACATGTGCTCCAGCTACTCAGGTTCATGCGCAATTGGGACCGCGCGCAGCCTGTCGTCGTGCATTGCTACGCCGGTGTCAGCCGCTCGACAGCCGCCGCCTATATTTCCTATTGCGCGCTGCGGCCCGCAGCCTGCGAATATGAGACAGCGCGGCTCATCCGCGAGATTTCGCCGACGGCCACGCCCAATTCCCGGCTCGTCGAAATTGCTGATGCGATGCTAGGGCGGCAAGGGCGTATGATTGACGCCGTGCGCGCCATTGGGCGGGGGCAGGATTGTTTCGAGGGCCAGCCTTTCGCGCTGGATGTCGCCTGACGGGAGAACGCGTGACGCAGCAGCATGCCCATCCCCTGCCCGTCGAAATCGGACTGACCGCCGCCATTGTCGCGGTGAGCGGTGCGACGGGAGACAATCCCGAGCCGACGATTCTGGTCGCACGTCCCGCGTCCGCGATCAGCGAAGCGGCGCTGCCGTCAGGCCCCTTCGATCCCGTCGCGCATCGCACCTTCGAGATCGGCCTGCGGGCCTGGGTTGCCGAACAGACGGGCGTGCCGCTCGGCTATGTCGAGCAGCTCTATACATTTGGCGACAGGGGCCGCCACGCGCAGGCCGACGACCTCGACCCGCATGTCGTCTCGGTCGGTTATCTCGCGCTGACCCGCACAGACACGACGCCGACAAGGGCGCCCGAAGCCGCTTTCCGGCCCTGGTATGCGTTCTTCCCCTGGGAAGACTGGCGGGCGGGGCGCCCCGCGCTGCTCGACGCCGTGCTGCTGCCACGCCTTCAGACCTGGGCAGACGAAGACAGCGGCGGCGCCGCTGCCCGCCTGTCGCGGCGCGAACGGCTGCGGCTGCTGTTTGGCGCGCCCGGCGTTCGCTTCGACGAGGACAGCGTGCTCGAGCGCTACGAACTCATCTACGAAGCAGGGCTGGTGCCCGAGGCGCGACGCGATGGGCGCGCGGCGGCGCTGGAGGCGGAACAGACCGTCCCGCTGGGACAGCCCATGCTCAACGACCACCGGCGCATTCTGGCGACCGCCATGGGGCGCCTGCGCGCCAAGATGAAATATCGCCCTGTCATTTTCGAGTTGATGCCCGAGACGTTCACCCTCACAGCCCTTCAGCGCACCGCGGAGGCGATCTCCGGACGGCATCTGCACAAGCAGAATTTCCGCCGCCTCGTCGAAGCCTCCGCCGTGGTTGAGCCCACGGGCGACGTGTCGCACGCCACGGGCGGGCGGCCAGCCGCGCTGTTCAGCTTCCGCCGTGAGGTGCTGCAAGAGCGCCCAGCGCCTGGATTACGGGTCGGCGCGCGCGTCTGACGCGTGCTATAAATCGGCCAACACATCAAAAAGGTTCTTGCCTTGAGCGATATCCCGCCCGAAATTTCCGCCCTGCCCTTCGAGGAAGCCTTGCGCCGTCTCGAGGAAATCGTGGGACAGCTCGAGACGGGACAGGTCTCGCTCGAAAAGTCGATCGAGATCTACGAGACAGGCAACCATCTGCGCGCCCATTGCGAGAGCCTGCTGAAGGGCGCCGAAGCTCGCATCGAAAAGATCACGGTGTCAGCCAACGGCCAGCCCAAGGGCACGGAGCCGCTCGACGTCGACTGAGGAGGAATGCATGTCCGCACTGCCCGATCTCGATCCTATTCCCGGAAATTCTTATTCCTGCGACGCCATCGAACAGGTGATCGTGCCGCGTGCGCGCGATCTCGGCGGGTTCGAGGTGCGGCGCGCTTTGCCATCCGCCAACAAGCAGATGGTCGGGCCCTTCATCTTCTTCGACCAGATGGGCCCCTCCGAATTCCTGCTCGGCGCGGGGCTCGACGTGCGCCCGCATCCCCATATCGGGCTCTCGACCGTCACCTATCTGTTCGACGGCGAGATCATGCATCGCGATTCGCTTGGCATTGTGCAGCCGATCCGCCCCGGTGCGGTCAACCTGATGACGGCCGGACGCGGCATCGCGCATTCCGAGCGCACCCCGCCGGAACTGCGTAGCGGCGGCACGCGCCTGTTCGGCATCCAGACCTGGCTCGCCCTGCCCGCGCGCCAAGAAGAAATCGAACCAGGCTTCCTGCATGTCGAGCGCGAGTCGCTGCCCGTGATCGACGGTGAGGGCAAGCGGGTGCGGCTGATTCTGGGTTCGGCCTTCGGCGAGACGTCGTCCGTGCCGGTGCCGCATGAGACCGTCTACGCGGAGGCGGTGCTTGCGCCCGGCGCGGTGTTGCCCTTCGACCCTGATTACGACGAGCGCGCGATCTACGTGGTCTCAGGCGAGATCGACATCGCGGGCGACACGTTTGGGGCTGGCAAACTGCTGGTGCTTCGCCCGGGAGATCGCATTTCTATTCTCGCGCTTTCCAACGCGCGGTTGATGCTGATCGGCGGCGAACCGATGGACGGCCCACGCCACATCTGGTGGAATTTCGTGGCGTCGCGCAAAGAGCGCATCGACAGCGCCAAGGCGGATTGGAAAGCAGGCAAATTCGAGCGCGTGCCGGGCGATGAGGAATTTATCCCGCTGCCGGATTGAGGGGGAATTTGCTTGAATGTCCGTTGCCCGTCATTGCGAGCGAAGCGAAGCAATCCAGTGCGGTCCTGCGACTTCTGGATTGCCGCGTCGCTGCGCTCCTCGCAATGACGGCAACTGAAGTCACGCCAAGTCCGAATAAAGATCCCGCCAGTCCGCGTTCATCGCCTCGATCAAGCGGAGCTTGTCAGCGCGTGAACCGCCCTTGATCTGCTTCTCGCGCGTGATCGCGTCCGGCATCATCGCTTGGTATTCATACCAGACGAGAAGGTCGCAGCCGTATCGCTTCGTGAAGCCCGCGACCGAGCCCTGCTTGTGCTCGAATATGCGACGAGAGAGATTAGAGGTAACGCCGGTATAGAGCGTGCCGTTTCTGTCATTTGCGACGATATAAACGACCGGCTCCTTCACATCGAGCCCTCCGACTTCTGGATTGCGGAAATGCTCGAAAGCGTGTTGCCGTCATTGCAAGCGGAGCGAAGCAATCCAGTACGGTCTTGCGACTCCTGGATTGCTTCGGAGCTCACGCTCCTCGCAATGACGGCGTTTCTAGCCGCCAATCTTCGAGAAATCCGCCACCGTGTGAACTGCGCCGCGCAGGGCCGAAAGCAGGCGCAGGCGGTTGAGGCGTTTGGACGGGTCTTCGTCGTTCACCGTCACATCGTCGAAGAACGTGTCGACAGGCGCACGCAATTGCGCGAGGGCCGTCATGGCGCCTGCGAAGTCTTCGCGCGCGACGCATTCGGCCGCCGTCTTCGTCGCGTTACCGACTGCCTCGGCAAGGACGCGCTCTGCCTCAGGCGCATCTGGCGCGCCCGCATAGGCCTCGTTGAAATTCGCAGTCTTGTCCTTCTTCTCCTCGGCGCGGAGAATGTTCGCCGCGCGCTTGTAGCCCGCGTGAAGATTCTTGCCGTCCTCGGTTTCGAGGAAGGCGCCCAGCGCTTCGACGCGGCGCACGATCATGAGGAGATCGTCCTGACCTTCGAGCGCGAAGACAGCGTCGATGAGATCGTGACGCGCGCCCTTGTCGCGGAGGTAGACTTTTAGCCGGTCCGCGAAGAAGGCGAGGAGGTCTCGGGAAATGTCGTCAATTTGCGCCCGCTTGCTTTTTAAGAATTCCAACCCTCCCGTGAGGCTACTCCAAAGCAAAACACCCTCTTCGAGACCCTTTAAAACGCTCGGGTCCATTTCAAGCTGCTTGATGACCTCGACTTGCTCCTTGGCATCTTGAATTTTTTTGACATGTTGCCAGCCGAAGATGCGGTACATTGCCGCTGACAATTCTGGCAGAATTCTTAATCGAAGCTCGTTCTCGAGCACGATTCTGATCACTCCTAATGCCGCTCGGCGAAGGGCATATGGATCTTTCGATCCAGTCGGCTTCTCGTTAATTACCCAAAAACCGGCCAGCGTATCGAGCTTGTCGGCCAACGCGACAGCGATACTGACCGTATTTTCAGGCACTTTGTCCGTTGGACCCTGCGGCCGATAGTGTTCTTCTATTGCAGCGGCGACTTCAGCATCCTCTCCCTGCATCAGGGCATAACGCCGTCCCATCATGCCTTGGGTCTCAGGAAACTCCCCGACGACCTCTGTCATGAGATCCGCTTTTGCAAGCCAAGCAGCCCGAAACGCCTTTTCGGCATTTTGCGTTGCAGCTTCAATTTTCGCACCCTTGAGATCTCGGTCAGATCCGAGCGCCGTGCGAAGTGCCAAAACGTAGGCTGCCTGAGTAATGCGTGAAACGCGTTCTCCCTGCGTGCCAAGCTTTTCGTGGAACACGACCTTCATCGCGCGCAGCTTCGCGAGACGCTGATCGAGCGGCTTCTCCGCCTCACTCGCGTAATCAGGCAGCGGCTTGCGATCCGACTCCCAGAAATACAGCGCATCCGACAGACGCGCTCGCACGACGCGTCCATTACCAGCGGCAATTGCTTTGCCGCCGTCGGTCGCTTCGATGTTGGACACGAGGATGAACTTGTTCGAAAGCGCACCGCCCGCTTCCGCGCGGTGGCGCAGCACAAAGCATTTCTGGTTGGCGCGAATTGTTGCGCGGATCACTTCGGCGGGGATGTCGAGGAAGGCTTCGTCGAAGCTGCCCATCAGCACGACCGGCCACTCCACGAGGCCCGCGACTTCGGTCAGCAGCGCGTCGTCCTCGACCAGTTCGAGGCCCTGTGCAAAAGCCAGATCGCGCGCGTCGTGCAGGATGATTTCGCGGCGGCGCGCGGGATCGAGAACGACCTTCGCCTTTTCCAGCGCGGGCACATAATCATCGAAGCGGCGCACTTTGATTGCGCCTGGCGCCATGAAGCGATGGCCGTAGGTCGTGTCGCCGGACTCGATGCCATCGAGCGAGAAGCGCACGATTTCCGGCTCCTCCGTCTCAGGCCCGAAGGTTGCGACGATGGAATGCAGCGGACGCACCCAGCGAAGCGCATCGCTGCGCACGGAGGCCGCACCCCAGCGCATGGATTTCGGCCAGGGGAAATTGCGCATCACGGCGGGCAGCACGTCGGCCAGAACATCCAGCGTCGCGCGGCCCAGACGCTCGATGATGGCGACGTAGAACTCGCCCTTCTTGGGGTCCTTCTCGATGGTCGCCTGATCGAGCGAGGCGAGCCCTGCGCTTTTCAGAAACCCCTGCACGGCAGCATCGGGCGCGCCGACGCGGGGGCCTTTCTTCTCTTCGCGCAGATCGGGCTGGCGCGCGGGCAGGCCCGCGATATGCAGCGCGAGACGGCGCGGTGTCGCAAAGGCCGCCGCGCCCTCATAGACGAGACCACGATCCACAAGCGCCTGCGTCACGAGCTTCTTCAAATCCTCGGCCGCCTGCCCCTGCATGCGGGCTGGAATTTCCTCGGAGAAGATTTCGAACAAAAGATCGGGCATGAAACTGGGCTCGTTCCTCGACGCGCCGGAAAAGTCCGGCTTTCAGGTCTATTCAGATCTTGCCGTGCGTGCCGTCGCACATCGGCTTGTTCACGGATTGCTTGCAGCCGCAGAAATGCACCTTGCGGGTCTTGGGCGCGGTCCATTCCATGGGCGTGAAGTCCGTGCCCTTGTGCGATCCGTCACAGAAAGGCTGGCTGGCCGAGCGG
>JAQGKN010000185.1 GCA_028290085.1 Hyphomicrobiales bacterium | reverse complement strand
GAGGGCATGCGCGATCAGGTGGCGGTGCTCATTGGTCGCCCCGATCTGTCGCAGACGGTCACAGTGCGTCTGCATTCCGCCTGCCTGACCGGTGATCTCTTCGGCAGCCTCAAATGCGACTGCGGCGATCAGCTGCGCCACACGGCGCGCTTCATGGCCGAGAATGGCGGCGGCATCCTGCTCTATCTGGATCAGGAAGGGCGCGGAAACGGCATTTCGAACAAGATCCGCGCCTACAAGCTGCAGGCGCAGGGTTTCGACACCTATGACGCCGATGAGGTGCTGGGCTTCGAACACGATCAGCGTGGCTTTGAATTCGCGGCGCTGATGTTGAAGCAATTGGGTGTGACCTCGGTGCGCGTCATGACCAACAATCCCGTCAAGATCGCGGCACTGCAGGCCGCCGGTCTGGTCGTCGCGTCCGACCAGCGCATTCAGGGCCGGCTCACCGACCAGAACGTGCGCTATCTCGCCACCAAGCGCGATCGCGCCGGCCATTTCCTCGATGTCGCGGCAGATATTCCGCCGCCCGTGCATGGCGGCGCCAAGGATTGAAGCGACTGTGAATCCCACCGATATCGCGATGCAGCGCCTTTACAAGGTTGCAGCACTCATCTTTTTGCTTTGCTCGGGATTGCTGACGTCACCCTGGTGGCTCGGCCGTGTCACCATACCGTGGGACGCCAAGGCCCACTTCTATCCGCAGCTGGTGTTCCTCGCCAACGCCTTGCACGGCACGGATCTACCCTTCTGGAATCCGCACATCTTCGCGGGCTCGGCGCAAATCGCCGATCCGCAATCGCTGATCTTCACGCTGCCCTACCTGCTGCTCGCGATGTTCGACGCAACGCCCGGCTTTGTCGCCGCAGATGCGGTCGTCTTTATCACGCTGATACTGGGCGGCCTCGCGCTGATCGCTTTCTTTCGCGATCGCAATTGGCATCCGGCAGGCGCGCTCGTCGCGGCGCTGGCCTTCACATTCGGCGGCTCTGCCGCCTGGCGCATTCAGCACATCGGCGAAGTTCTGAGTATCGCTTTCTTCGCCATCACCTTCTGGCTTCTGGCGCGCGTGCTTGAACGCGGATCGTGGAAAGCGGGTCTCGGCGCGGGCTTCTTCGGCGGGTTGATGGTGATTGGCCGCGATCAGATCGCATGGCTCTGCACGATCATCCTGATTGGCGCGGTGATCTGGCACATCCTGGCGGGGCGCGGCTGGGTGGGGCGCCTGAAGCTTGCGCTCCCCGCCTTGATCGTGGGCCTTGTCACGGGCAGCGCGGTGATCGCTTTGCCCATCGCGCTGACAGTCGCGCTGGCGCAGCAGTCCAATCGCGTGCTGATCGATTTTGCCGGCGCGGCGCGCGGCTCGCTGCATCCCGCCTCGCTGCTCACCGCCGTTGTTGCCAATCTCTATGGCACTGATGGACCCATGCCGGATTTCTGGGGCCCCGCGATGACGCCGGTCTGGGCCGCCAATAATTACGTGCTGGCGCGCAATATGAGCGACGTCTATTTCGGCGCGCTGCCACTGATAGCCTTTCTCGCGATTGGCCTTGCGGGAAGCGCCTTTATTCGAAGCGAAGCGCGGTTCCTGCTCGCGGCCTTCATCGCCATGCTGCTTTATTCCGTTGGCGATTTTACGCCTTTCTTCAAGCTCGCCTTTGCAATCCCGGGCTCCGATCTCTTCCGCCGCCCCTCCGACGCCACCTTCCCGCTGTGCGCTCTTGCCGCCATCCTGGCAGGTTACGCGGTGCATCGCTGGATGGCGCGTGAGACGAAGCAGGGAAGCCCTGTGAGCCAGGTGCTCATCGTCCTCGTGCCATTTGCGCTGGCAGTCGGCGTCGCCGTTTGGAAAGGGCGCTTCGCCCAGGCCTCGCTGCCGCTCGTCACCGCCGCGATCTGTCTCGCGGTCTCCGGGCTTCTGCTTGTCGGTCTCCGTCGCTTCGGGCCACGCCACGCGATGCTCGCCCTCGTCGCCATCGGCGCCGTCATGACCGCCGATCTCGCCGTCAACAACGGCCCCAATGAATCCACAGCACTGCCGCCGGCCCATTACGATGTGCTCCGGACCGACACGCAGAACGTGACGATTGCCCTCCTGCGCAAGAAGCTCGACGAGACCGCCGGCCCCGACCGGCGCGACCGCGTGGAAATGGCCGCGATCGGCTTCGATTGGCCCAACCTCGGCATGATCCACGGTTTCGATCATGACCTCGGTTACAATCCGGTACGTTTCGAGCTTTATGTGGAAGCCACCGGCGCACAGGATCATGTTGCTGTTGCCGACCAGCGCCACTTCTCGCCGCTCTTCCCCTCATATCGCTCGCGTATGGCCGATATGCTCGGCCTGCGCTTCATCGCCACCGGCATACCGGTCGAGGAAGTCGACAAGAACCTGAAGCCGGGCGATCTCCAGCAGATCGCACGCACGCCCGACGCCTATGTTTACGAGAACCAGCGCGCCCTGCCGCGCGTGCTTTTCGCGACGCGCGCGCAGGACGCCGATTTCGAGCAGCTTATAAAAACGGGAGAGTGGCCCGACGTCGATCCGCGCGAAACTGTGCTCATCGAAGGCGCAAAGCCCGACGATGTCGTGCGTCGCCCCGGCACCGCGCGCCTGAGCTTCTACGAGAACACACGGGTGCGTGTTTCCGTGGATGCGCCGGACGGCGGCTGGTTGGTGTTGAACGACGTCTGGCAGCCGTGGTGGCGGGTCGAGATCGACAATGTTTCGGTTCCGCTGCTGCGGGCCAACGTGATCTTCCGCGCAGTACAGGTGCCACCGGGGCGCCACGACGTGCGCTTCGTCTTCGAGCCCTTGGCGGGGCTGTGGGCACAAATTCGTTCAACTCGCGCCGAGCTGCCGAAATGACGCGATTTTGCCGCGCGCCCTCCTGAAAGTGGCGGCTTTTGGCGTGCAAACATGCCGGGAACTGTCGATTGCAAGAGGGGGGAGGGCTTGCCCTTCGGCCTTGGCACCCCCATAACCCGGCGAGTGGCCCGGGGCGAACTCGGCGATATCTTCGGGACGAAAACTGGTTTCGAACCCGCAACCTCGAGGGCGAATGACACGGACCATGCGTGAGGACGTGAAGACGGCGCACCCCGCCAGCGGCGCGGATGCTCCCCGTCTGCCTCTACCGGTGTCGCAGGGTCCGTCGCCGGATCATCGCTGGCGCATGTGGCGCCGCATCGGCACAGGCCTGAGCGTTGCAATCCTTGTGCTGTCGGTCTTCGTGCTCACCCGCACATTGACGAGCGTGAACTGGGGCGAACTCCGCTCGGCCATTGCTGCGACGAGCGCCGAACAGATCGCCCTGGCCAGCGTGTTCACAGCTTTTTCCTACATCGTTCTCACCGGCTACGACGCGCTCGCGCTCCGCCAGTTGAAGATCAGCGTGCCCTACCGCACAACGGCTTTGGCCTCGTTCACCAGCTACGCCATTTCCTTCACGCTGGGCTTCCCGCTGGTGACGGCCGGGACGGTTCGCTACTGGATTTATTCGCGCGCGGGCGTCTCCGCAGCCAAGGTCGCGAGCCTGACGGTTATCGCGGGCGTTACTTTCTGGCTCGGCATGGCGCTGGTCATCGGCATCGCGCTGACCATTCAACCCGACGAAATTGCCGACGTGAACCGTCTCAAGGGCTGGGTCAATCTGCTCATCGGCCTCGGCGTCCTTGTCGCCATCATGTGCTACCTCGCCTGGATTTCGCGCGGAAACCGGCGCGTCAGCATGCAGGGGCTGCGGCTCGAACTGCCGGGATTGACCCTGACGCTTGGGCAATTGCTGCTCGGCGTGGTCGATCTCTGCTGCGCGGCGGCGGCACTCTATGTCGTGTTGCCTGCGCATCATGGGCTGGATTTCATCAGCTTCGCGGCGGCCTATGTCTTCGCTTGCGTGCTGGGCATTGCCAGCCACATGCCGGGCGGCATCGGCGCCTTCGAGGCGACCATGCTGAAAACCGTGCCCTCGCCCTCGCCGGAAGCGCTGCTCGCCTCACTGTTGCTGTTCCGGGTGCTCTATTACGTCGTGCCCTTCGTGCTGGCCCTGGCCCTGCTGGGAGCCAACGAGAGCATCCGCCGCTGGAACAGCCTGCGCGCGGCAATGACCCGCTCGCAGGATGAGCCGGCCAACGACGACGCGAAAAACCAGGACGGCTGAGCCAAGCCTAGACCTCGGGTTCGCCACCGTTCTGCAGATAAGTTGTCGCCGACAGCACGATATGCGTATCGGCCTCACCGACCGCGGTCTTGTCCTTGCCTTCGTAGTCCAGCATCAGCAGGATGTGGCGGATAACCTCCAGCCGCGTGCGGCGCTTGTCATTGGCACGCACGATGGTCCAGGGCGCCTCCGCACGATCGGTTGCAGCCAGCGTCGCGTCATAGGCGTGCGAATAATCGTCCCACTTCTCAATTGCCTTGAAGTCGATGTCGGACAACTTCCAGC
>JAQGKN010000171.1 GCA_028290085.1 Hyphomicrobiales bacterium | reverse complement strand
GGCCGAATCTGTGGCCCGGAACCGTTGACGCCATGACCCTCAAGAGCATGACCGGTTTCGCCCGCACGACGGGCAGCCATCCTCCCTACCGCTGGGCGTGGGAGGTTAAGGCCGTCAATGCCAAGGGGTTGGACCTGCGCCTGCGCCTGCCGCCCGGCTTCGACATGATCGAGGCCGACGCGCGGGCTCGCCTCGCAAAGCGTCTCGGGCGCGGCACCTGCTACGCAACGCTGACCCTGCATCGCGAGAGTTCGACGACACAGGTCCGTATCAATCAGGTTTTGTTGCGCGCGCTCGTCGCCTCACTTGCCGAAGTGCCTGTCGAAGGCAACATCCAGCCTGCCTCGCTCGACGGCCTGCTCGCTGTGCGCGGCGTCGTCGAAGTGACCGATACGACCGATGACGAAGCCGTCCTTGCGGCAGTCGGGGCGGCCGCTCTGGCCAGTCTCGATCAGGCACTCGACGACCTCGTCTCGACCAGGATTACGGAAGGCGCCTCGCTGGGAGAAGTGCTCGACGCGCGGCTCGACGCGATGCAGCGCCTGACGGACGCCGCAGAGGCGACCCCGGGCCGCAAGGTTGAGGCCGTACGAGCACGCCTGCAGCAGTCCATTGACACATTGACCAACGCGAGCCCCGCGCTCGATCCAGCACGATTGCATCAAGAGGCGCTGATGATCGCGGCCAAGGCCGATATCCGCGAAGAACTCGACCGGCTGCAGACGCATATCGCGTCGGGGCGCGAACTCGTGCTTGCGCAGCAGCCCGTTGGTCGCCGCCTCGATTTCCTGGCGCAGGAGCTTGGCCGCGAAGCCAATACGCTCTGCGCCAAGTCCAACGATCCCGTCCTCACCGCCATCGGCATGGAATTGCGTGTCGAGATTGAGCAATTCCGCGAGCAGGTTCAGAATATCGAATGAGCACCATGGCAGATTCCAAGAACACCGCAGCGATCCATCGCCGGGGCCTCATGCTGATCCTCTCGTCGCCCTCGGGCGCGGGCAAGACGACGCTGACACGCGACCTGCTGCAGGACAATTCGCTCGACCTCACACTGTCGATCTCGGTCACGACGCGCCTGCGCCGCACCAGCGAAGTCGATGGCATTCACTATCACTTCAAGGCGAAGGCCGATTTCGAGCGCATGCGTGCGCAGGATGATCTTCTCGAATACGCGGAAGTGCACGGAAATTTCTACGGCACCCCGCGCTCGCCGGTGGAAGCCGTTCTGTCGCAGGGTCGCGACATGCTGTTCGACATCGATTATCAGGGCACGCAGCAGGTGCTGAAGCGCGCGCCGAAGGATGTCGTGACCATCTTCATTCTGCCGCCCTCGATGCGCGAGTTGCGCGCGCGGCTCGAGCGCCGTGCTGAGGACGCGGCGGATGTGATCGCAAAGCGCCTGGAAAACGCCCGTAACGAAATCACGCGCTGGACCATGTACGATTACGTCATCGTCAACGAGGATATCCAGACGGCGTTGAACGAGGTCAAGTCGATCCTCATCGCCGAGCGGCTGAAGCGCTCGCGTTCGGACGAGGGCATTGCCGAGTTCGTGGAGAAGCTACTCGCCGAGGCCTGATCGGCTCATCTCTCCGGCCGCGCGCGCGAGCGCCACGAAACCCGCGACGTCGATCTCCTCGGCGCGGCGCGTCTCTTCGATGCCGGCGCGCTGCAGAAGCGCGAGCGCTTCGAGCGACGTGCCCGCGATTGAAAATCCCTTCAACGACTGCCGCAGCATCTTGCGCCGCTGATTGAAGGCCGCTGCTGTCACGGCAGTGAGGATGCGCGCATCGCAGGGCAGGGGTTCACGGCGCGGCACTATTTCAACGACGGACGACGTGACTTTCGGCGGTGGCGTGAAGGCGGAAGGGGGCACGTCGAACAGGATACGCGCAGTGGCACGCCATCCCGTGAGAACGCCGAGGCGGCCGTAATCCGCGCGCTGGGCTGGCGTCGCGACGATGCGCTCGGCGACTTCGCGCTGGAACATCAGCACCATCCGGTCGAACCACGGCGGCCAGGGCTCGGTTTCGAGCCAGCCGACGAGCAGCGCGGTCCCAATGTTGTAGGGCAGGTTGGCGCAGATACGCACCGGCCCTTTCGCGCCTTCAGCCAGCTCGGCGAGATCGACCGTGAGCGCGTCGCCCGGCACGACGTCGAGCCGTCCCGGATAGGCAGCCGCGATTTCGGCAAGTGCTGCGAGGCAGCGCTCGTCGCGCTCGACCGCGATGACGCGTTCGGCTCCTTCAGTCAGAAGCGCGCGCGTGAGACCTCCGGGACCCGGCCCGATCTCGATGATCGTGACGCCCGCGAGCGGCCCCGCCGCCCGGGCGATGCGGCCGGTGAGATTGAGATCGAACAGGAAATTTTGGCCCAGCGACTTTTTGGCCGCCAGCTCGTGCTTTTTAACGACGTCGCGCAGTGGGGGAAGACCGTCGAACTCGCTCACGAGGCACGATCCGCTTGCGCGCGTTCGGCGAGGACGCCGGCGAGCGCGAGTGCGGCCAGCAGGCTTGCCGGATTGGCGCGCCCGGTGCCTGCGATATCGAAGGCAGTGCCGTGATCGGGCGACGTGCGGATGAAGGGCAGGCCGAGCGTCAGATTGACCGCGCTGTCGAAAGCGAGCGTCTTGATCGGGATCAGGGCCTGATCGTGATACATGCAGAGCGCCGCGTCATAGCGAGCACGCGCGGCCGCGTGGAACATGGTGTCGGGCGGCATCGGCCCATGCGCGTCGATGCCTTCGCCCCGCAGGATATCGACTGCGGGTCGAATGATCTCGATGTCCTCGCTGCCCATGGCACCGCCTTCACCCGCATGCGGATTGAGCCCGGCAATCGCCAGACGTGGCGCGGAAATGCGGAACTTGTCATGCAGGTCGCGCGCGACGATGCGTGCGGTTTCCACGATCAGCTCGGTCGTCAATGTCTCGATGGCGCGCAGGAGCGCGACGTGGATGGTGACCGGCACGACGGCCAGCGTCGGTGACCAGAGCATCATCACGGGCAAGACCTTGCCGCCATAATGCTGTTCAGCGAGTTCGCCCAGAAATTCGGTGTGGCCTGGATGCCGAAAGCCGACGCTGTACAGCACGTCCTTGGCGATGGGATTGGTCACCACAGCGGAAGCCGCGCGAGCATGGACCAGAGCCACGGCCCGCTCGATGGCCTCAATGGTCATCGGCGCATCGGCCGCGTCCGGCTTGCCGGGAACTCCACGCACGGGCTGTGACAGCGGCACGACCGGCAGTGCGTGTGCGAAAACGGCGGTTGCGGTGTCCGGCGTGACGATTTCGACCGGCACGGGCAGACCGAGTGCCGCCGCGGCCCGCGCCATGTGGGCCGGGTCGGCCAGCATGAAAAAGGCTGGCGTGCCGATATTGCGCCCGAGCCAGGCTTTGAGCGCGACCTCGGGCCCGATGCCCGACGGGTCACCTTGTGTGAGGGCCAGCGGCGCGAGCGGCACGGTCAGCGCTTCACGATGACGGCGCGCGACCGCAGTTCCGCATAAAGCTTCGCGGAGACAGCTTCGAGGCGCTTCGACAGCAATTCCTGGCGGATATCTTCTCCCGCGACTGCATCGTCATGCACATCGCGCTTGGCACAAACCGCGACCATCTCGATTCCCGAAGGGCCACGCTGCGGAGGAGTCAGGTGACCGACGGGCGTCTTTTCGAGAATGTCACGAAGCTCGGCTCCCAGCGCATTGCCGCTGCGGCTGAACTGCTCTTTCACGGCGACGTCGGTGAGGCCGCGCGCCAGGGCCAGCCCACTCTGGCAATCGGTGAAACGCGCCCGCAATTGCTCCGCCTCGCGTCCACGCGACTGCAGCGCATCCGGACCCGCGGTCGCGGGCACGATGAAGACCACCTCACGCAACGTGAATTCGTTGGGAACGGCGGCTTTTCCGCCCTTCTTTTTCAATTCTGCGCGAACCTCCTGTTCGCTCACTTCCAGCGACTTGTTCAGGGCGCGGACGTAGATCGCCCAGCCCGCCTCGGCCCTGAAAAAATCGTTCCAGTTGGCTTCCTGGATGCCAGCGCCCTGTACCTGTGTGGCGAGCGTCCGCGGTGGGATTTTCATCTCACCGGCGATCTTGGCAATGGCGCTCCCCATTTCCTGATTGCCGGGAGTGATGCCGTATTTCTTCGCCTCGCGGAGGCGCAGTTTGTCGGAGGTGAGGGACACGAGCGC
>JAQGKN010000524.1 GCA_028290085.1 Hyphomicrobiales bacterium | reverse complement strand
CCCTGCTCTGCTGGGGTGCGGCGCGCTTCATTCCGGCAACACGGGTCGGCGCACCCGGCCTCGAGATCGAGCGCAATATTTTCCGCTCCAGCCTGCAGAGCGTGCGCGAATTGCATGGCGATGCGCGGCTTTGGATTGGCGGGCTTGCGGTCAGCTGGTTCTGGGTCACGGGCGCCATCGCCCTGTCGCTCGTGCCGGTCGTCGTGAAGCACCGCACGGGTGGTGGCATCGATGTCGAGAGCGCGATCAGCGCGCTCTTCGCCATCGGCATCGCCATTGGCTCGATCGGCGCTGCACTGCTCTCGCACGGGCGCATCCTGCTGCTGCCGACGCCCGTCGCGGCGTTGGCCATGGCTGGTTTTCTGATCGATCTGGGCTTGACCACGCTGGCTCTTTCCGTTGCTGGCGCCTCGATCGGTCTCAGCGACTTCCTGGCGACTTCAACCGGCATTCGCATCGCCGTGGACGTGGCGGGGCTTGCCGCCTCGGCCGGCCTGTTCGTCGTACCTATTTTCTCGGCAGTGCAGGCTTGGGCGGGCGAAGACCGGCGTGCGCGCGTCATCGGTGGCGTGAACATCGTCAATTCGCTGTTCATCGTGGGCGGAGCCCTGACCACGGCTGTCTTGCAATCGGGCGCCATCGGGCTCTCCGAGCCGGTGCTCCTGATCGCGCTCGGCGTCCTCAATGTCGGCGCATGCGTCTATTTCGCTCGCAAATTGCCGGGTAATTTCATGGCCGATGGCCTGACGCTGACTTTCAGGCTGTTCAATCGGCTCGAAGTGCATGGTCTCGAACACATTGCAGCGGCAGGCGAGCGTTGCGTGATTGCCGCCAATCACGTGTCGTTTCTCGATGCCCCCGCCATCCTGTCGGTGCTGGATCGCAAGCCCGTTTTCGCCATCGACCGGCTGATCGCGGAGCGATGGTGGGTGCGCCCGTTCCTGAGTATCGCGCATTGCCTGCCCGTCGATCCCTCGCAGCCGCTCGCGACACGCGCGCTCATTCAGCAGGTGAAGGCCGGTCGTCCGCTCGTCATCTTCCCCGAAGGACGCATCACCGTGACGGGCTCGCTGATGAAGGTTTATGACGGCGCGGCGATGATCGCCGACAAGGCGGAAGCGCTCATCGTGCCGGCCCGGATCGAGGGGCTGGAGGAAAGCTATTTCTCGCGCCTGACCGGGCGGCAGATCCGCCGCCGGCTGTTCCCGAAGGTGCGCATCACCTTTCTGCCGCCCCGGCGTCTCCAGATCGACCCGGAGCTGAAGGGCCGCAAGCGCCGTCATGCGGCCGGGGCTGCGCTGCAGGATCTGATGGCGGATCTGCTGTTCCAGACGACGCGAACCCACGTGACGCTGATGGAAGCCCTCGTACATGCCATCAAGCGCAGTGCTGTGACCTCTGCCTACATCGAAGACCCGCTGAGTGGCGCGCTTTCGGCCCGCAAGGTGCTGGCTGGCGCCGCCGTGCTCGGTCGCAAGATCATGGCGATCACGAAACCCAACGATTGCGTCGGGCTTCTGCTCCCCAACACAAACGGCACCATCGTGACATTCTTCGCGGTGCAGAGCGCAGGGCGCACTGCGGCCATGCTGAATTACACAGCCGGCGCCGCGAACCTGATTGCGGCGTGCAAGGCCGCCAATGTCTCAAAGGTGATGACAGCGCGAGCCTTTGTCGAGAAGGCGAAGCTCGGCGAGGTTGTCGCGCAGCTTGAGCAACATGTCGAACTGGTGTGGCTGGAGGATGTGCGCGACAGCGTCTCCGGAGCTGACCGTCTCCGAGGCCTGCTGCGGGGCGGGCGGCCGCTCGTCGCGCGGCACGCCGACGATGCTGCCGTGGTGCTTTTCACCTCGGGATCCGAGGGTGCACCGAAAGGGGTGGTACTCTCGCACCGCAATCTGCTGGCCAATGTCGCGCAGATCAAAGCGCGCTTCGACATCACCGGCGCTGATGTGGTGTTCAACGCTCTGCCGGTGTTTCATTCCTTCGGCATGACGGGCGGCATGCTGCTGCCCATGCTGACCGGCATGAGGCTCTACCTGTACCCCTCGCCGCTGCACTATCGGCTGATTCCCGAGCTCATCTACGGGACGAATGCCACGGTGCTGTTTGGCACGGATACGTTCCTGGCGGGATATGCGCGGCTCGCGAATGCTTATGACTTCCGGTCGCTGCGTTATGTCGTGGCCGGCGCGGAGCCGGTGAAGGAGCCGACTCGCAAGGCGTTCATGGAAAAATTCGGACTGCGGATTCTGGAAGGTTATGGCGTCACCGAAACCGCTCCGGTGCTCGCGGTCAATACGCCCATGTTCAACAGGATTGGTACGGTGGGACGCTTGATGCCCGGCGTGTCGCACAGGCTGGAGGCTGTCCCCGGCATTGACGAGGGCGGCCGCTTGCATGTGCGCGGGCCCAATATCATGCTCGGTTATTTGCGGGCGCAGGCCCCCGGTGTGCTCGAAGAAACACGCGGCGGCTGGCACGATACGGGCGATATCGTGACGCTAGATGCGCAGGGCTTCATCACCATCAAGGGACGCGCCAAGCGCTTTGCAAAGATTGCAGGGGAGATGGTGTCGCTGGCGGCTGTGGAGAGCGCGATCACACGCCTGTGGCCCGATGCGGCGCATGCTGTCGTGGCGCTTCCCGATCCGCGCAAGGGCGAACGGCTTTTGCTGGTGACGACGCAAAACGGTGCAGCCCGAGCCGAGATCCAGGCGTTCATGCGGTCTCAGGGTGCAACCGAGCTGATGATGCCGGGCGACATCTGGAACGTCGTGGCCCTGCCCCTGCTCGGATCCGGCAAGACGGATTATGCCGGATTGAACCAGCTTGTCGCCGAGCGGCAGGCTCCCGAAACGGTGAATTAAAATGAGCAACGGCCAGCCCCCAGTGCGCGCGCGCAATGGTGCGGCGACCCGGGCCCGCATCGAGCGGGAGGCACTGCATCTCTTTGCACGTCATGGGGTCGAGGGCACCTCGATCCGCGATCTCGCGCTCGCGGTTGGGGTGGCGGACGCGGCCCTCTATCGACACTTTTCGTCTAAAGACGAGATCGCCCGGGCGCTGTTCTGCGCGCATTATCGGTCGATCGCAGCAAGGATCGAGGCCACTGCTGCACTGGACGCGCCATTCGCCCTCGTCGCGCGTGCACTTGTGGAGGTGCTTTGTCGACTCTTCGACGAGGAGCCGGACGTCTTCGCTTTTGTACTTCTGAACCAGCACGCGCATCTGCGCTTTGTACCAGTCGAGGGAAACGTGGTGGTAGCCCTGCGCGATATTATGCAGGCAGCGCGCGCGCGTGGGGAAATAGATATCGCCGACCCGGATCTAGCGGCCGCCATGGCGCTGGGCGCGGTGCTTCAGCCCGCCATCTTCAAACTTTACGGGCGCCTGCCAGGAACGATGGGAGATCTCGCCCCTGCCTTGACGCAGGCTGTGCTGCGGGTCCTGGGCGGATTTCCCCATTGATACCGTACTGTCATAAGCCTGCTTAGAGATCATGCAGGTGCAAAGGCCGCGGGTAGTGATAAACTGAGTAAAACCTTGCCCGTTATCGCGAAGTTATACCCATTTTGGATCACGCCTCATGCGAACCGATATTGCTCAGCCTGTCCGCCTGTCAGATTACCGGGCTCCCGACTTCCTGATCGACGAGGTACAACTCGACGTGGCCCTGCGGGGCACAGCCACGACGGTACGGGCAACTCTCTCCTTACGCCGCAATCCGGCCGGCCGGCCGAATGCGCCCTTGGTTTTGGATGGCGACGAGCTCTGCGTCGTCGCGGTGGAGCTCGACGGGGTGCTCCTGTCGTTGGACGAAGTATCACGTCCCAATCGGTTGACCGTTGCGACGGTGCCCGATGCAGCCTTCACCCTGACGACCGTGACGCAGCTCGACCCCGCAGCCAATACCAAGCTGATGGGTCTCTACCGTTCCGGCTCCGCGTATTGCACGCAATGCGAGGCGGAGGGATTTCGTCGCATCACCTATTTTCTCGACCGGCCGGATGTTCTCTCCATCTATACGACGCGCATCGAGGCTGACCGGCTCGAAGCACCCGTGCTGCTGGGCAATGGCAATCTGGTCGAGTCGGGCGATGTCGAGGGCGGCAGTCGCCATTATGCAATCTGGCACGACCCGTGGCCGAAGCCTTGCTATCTCTTCGCCCTTGTCGGCGGCGACCTCGCGCTCGTCGAGGACACGCTTACCACGCGCTCCACCAAGCAGGTCAAGCTTGGCATCTACGTTGAGCACGGCAAGGAAGATCGCGCCGGCTATGCGATGGATGCGCTGAAACGATCCATGACATGGGATGAAGAGGCCTTCGGCCGCGAATACGATCTCGACGTGTTCAATATCGTCGCCGTATCCGACTTCAACATGGGCGCGATGGAGAACAAAGGCCTCAACATCTTCAACGACAAATATGTCCTGGCCTTGCCCCAAACGGCAACGGACGTCGACTATGCTCATATCGAAGGCGTTATCGCGCACGAATATTTTCACAACT
>JAQGKN010000138.1 GCA_028290085.1 Hyphomicrobiales bacterium | reverse complement strand
CAGAAGCCGTTGCAGCCGGGCTCCGCCAAGGCGCGGCTGGCGGATGCCCTGTCGACTGTCGAGCGCAAGATCTGACCAACTCCGCTGGCACACGGCGTCGTCGCTCCCCATTTGCCGCAAAACCTGTTATGAGCCACGTCTTACCAAGATATCAGGCGATCATGACCTCCACTTTGCTGGCCGAAACTTCCGTGGATGCGGCCCCCGCGATTTCTTCCGAGCCGGCGAAGCCCTCGCTGGTCGGATTGACGCGCGCGCAGCTGGCCGAGGCGCTCGCGGCCATCGGCGTGCCCGCGCGGGAGCACCGCATGCGCGTGGGACAGCTCTGGCACTGGATCTATTTCCACGGCGTCTCGTCGTTCGATGCCATGCTCAACGTGTCCAAGACGATGCGCGCCCAGCTCGCGGAGCATTATTCGCTGACGCGGCCGCAGGTCGTCGCCGAGCAGATCTCGGTCGATGGCACGCGCAAATGGCTGATCCGGATGAACCCGGTCGATGCGCGCGACAAGGGCGCCGAGATCGAGTGCGTCTACATCCCCGAAAGCGATCGCGGCACTCTGTGCGTGTCGAGCCAGGTCGGCTGCACGCTCACCTGCACCTTCTGCCATACCGGTACGCAAAGGCTTGTGCGCAACCTGACCACGCAGGAGATCGTGCAGCAGCTGGTTGTTGCGCGCGACATGCTCGGCGATTTCCCGGGCCAGACGCCGCCGACCGACGGGCTCATTCCCTCGGGCGAAGGCGTGCGCGCGGTGTCGAACATCGTGTTCATGGGCATGGGCGAGCCGCTCTATAATTTCGATCAGGTGACCGACGCCATCGGCGTGCTCACTGACGGCGAGGGGCTGTCGCTATCCAAGCGCCGCATTACCGTCTCGACGTCGGGCGTCGTGCCGCAGATCGGGCCGCTCGGCGATGCGTCTGGCACCATGCTCGCCATCTCGCTGCATGCGACCAATGACGAGCTGCGCAACACGCTCGTGCCGCTGAACAAGAAATATCCGATCCGCGATCTCATGGCCGCCTGCCGTGCCTATCCCGGCGCGTCCAATGCGCGTCGCATCACCTTCGAATATGTGATGCTGAAGGGCGTCAACGATTCCCCCGCAGAGGCGCGCGAGCTGGTGCGACTGCTGAAGGGCGTTCCCGCCAAGATCAACCTGATCCCGTTCAACCCGTGGCCCGGTACGGCCTATGAATGTTCGGATTGGGAGACCATCGAGCGCTTCTCGGACATCGTTTTCAACGCGGGCTATGCGAGCCCCGTGCGCACGCCGCGCGGTCGCGACATTCTCGCCGCCTGCGGGCAGCTGAAGAGCGAGACGGAAAAGCTGCGCGCGCGTGCGCGGCTGGCGCTCGACGATGAGGACGAGCAGGCGGCGCTCAGCGCGACCGAAGCCCCATCACAGCAACCGCTGTCATAAAGGCCGAGATGACCGCGTTCCATCCGGCCAGCGACAGGCCGAAGATGCGGATCGCGACGGCGTCGCAGCGCACGACGCGTGTCGTCTGCAGCTGGCTCATGAAGTCGCTCATGTCCTTGGCCGCACCGCCGATGGAGCCGGTGCAATCGGTCGGTCCCGGCCAGAAGCCCCATTCGACGCCGGCGTGATAGGTGCCGAAAATGGCGCTGCCCAGAAACACCAGCGCCAGCAGGCCTAGGCCGATGCGGGCGAGCGGCAGCGGGCCGCGCCAGGCCAGGGCTAGCGTGATGGCGGCTAGTGGAACGCCAACGTAATAGGCCCAGCGCTGTTTCAGGCAGAGTTCGCACGGCAGATAGCCGAAGGCCTCAAAAATCCAGGCGCCCGCGATGGTGGCAAAGGCGATGACCAGCACCGCGAGGGCGGCGTCGCGGGGGGTAATTTTCCTGGAGCCGAGGCGCATCGTGATTTCCGTCAAAACATGTATTTCGCGAGCACAAAGCCGCCGACGATCATCAAGACGATGCCGATCATGAAGGCCGCGAAATGGCGCTCCATCAGTACTTTGATGGGCTCTCCGAAGCGGCTGAGAATGCCAGCGAGCAGAAAGAAGCGCGCGCCGCGCGTGATGCAGCACAGCAGCACGAACAGCGGAAAATTGTACTTCATAATTCCGCTGACGATGGTCACCAGCTTGAAGGGAATGGGCGTCAGGCCCTTCACCAGAATGAAGGCCCAACCCCATTTGTCGTAGCCTTCCTTCACCACGTCCATGCGCGCGGCATAGCCATAGAGATCGATCAGCCAATGCCCCACGGTGTCGAAGAGCAGCAGGCCGATGGCATAGCCCAGAATACCCCCAACCACCGAGCAGACCGTGCACAGTCCGGCATAGAACCAGGCGCGCTTCGGCCGCGCCAGCGACATGGGCACAAGGATGACATCGGGCGGAATCGGAAAGAACGAGCTTTCCGCGAAGGCGATGGCACCGAGCGCCCAGGTCGCGCGAGGGCTCTCGGCTAGCGAGAGCGTCCAGTGGTAAAGCCGCTTGAACATGGAGGGTAGCGCTCACGCTTCAATGAAAAGGCCTGTGAGCGATAGCACTCGCATTGTGGCGCGGGCAAGACAGCCTTAGTTGCGTATGTCCTGCAGGAACCATGCGGTCGGGATCTCGTGCCCGAGCCCGGCCGCGCGGGCAAGTTCGTAGACGCGGCCCGCGACCGCGTAGAAGTGCGCGCCCTGCAGGTTGCCGCGCTCCGAATAGGTGATCTGGTCGTCAGACGTGCGGCCCTTGGCCCGGCCAGCCACGAGATCGGCCAAAGTGATGCGCTTTTCGGGGATGGTGACGCCGTGTGCCTTCTTGCCCCGGCGGCCGTCGCCATGCTTGGCGGCGTCGGGCCGGGCTTCCCACGCGAGAAATTCGTCGGACAAGGCCAGTTCCGGGTGTCCCACGGGGGCGGGCGCATCGCCGAAGCGCAGGTAGACGTCGACGCGGGCGAGGCTGGCTGCATCGGGAATGCCGCTGCCGCCGATGTTGACGATGTGGGTGCCTTTCTCGAGAAGGCTGCCGTCGAGCACCGGAATGGCGGAATCGGTCAGGCCCGCCACGATATGGGCGCCGCGGTAGACTTGTTCGGGCGCGTCGCAGACCTGCACTTCAATGCCGTAGAGCGCGCGAATTTCGGCGGCAAAGGCCTCGCGATTGGCCTTTGTCGGGCTGAAAACCTGCACCATGCGGATGTTGCGGACGTGGGTGAATGCCTGCATGTGCGTACGTGCCATGCCACCGGAACCCAGAATGCCCAAAACTTCGGAATCGGGCCGGGACATGTATTTCACGCCGATGCCGCCGTCGCCGCCGACCCGCATGTGCTGCAGATGGCCGTCATTGATGAAGGCCAGCGGTTCGGCGTTCTCGATCGAGGTGAGCAGGATGAGCCCGCAGAACAGGCCGGGCTGCGTGCAGTATTTTTCCTGCGTGGTCGCGCCCTGATATTTGGTCTCGTAGATGATGTCCGACTTCATGCGAATGGCGAAATAGCCGCCGGTCGAGCCGCCCTCCATCGTGCCCCACTGATAATTGCGCGTGGGGTCGCTGGTGGGAATGCGGATGTCGATGCGCGGCCTGCACACGGCCTCGCCCGCCGCGAGTGCGAGATAGGAGCCCTCCAGAGCCGCGATCGTGTCGGGCATGGTGAGAACCTGGGCGACGTGGTCGTTGTTGATGATGAGTGTCATGAGATTATGTCTACTCCCTGTGATGGCGCTTGTAGCCAGAGCCCCGGCTCTGATGAGTGTCAGAAGCCGCTTGCCTGCCGCGCCTGTTTGGTGCGCTCGATAATCCGCGCCGGTGTTGCATAAAGCCGATTGGCGAGCTCCTGCAGATCATGAGCCGAAACGTAGGAAATTTCGAGCTGCAACCGGTCCGCCTCTTCCAGGAAAGCCGCATCCTGCGTCGTCTCGGCGAATGCTGTCCGCAGCACGGCGAGCCTGTCCGCCGGCACGTCGGGCGGCCCGAAGAACGGACGTCCGATCAATTGCGGCGCGAAGGCGAAATCCAGAACGGCGCGGTCCTCGTCCGATGCCGCGAAGTCCCGCGCCAGAGGCGCGTCGATGCCCGGTTGCGCCTGGGGCGAGAGCAGGACGAAGGGTTTCAGGTCTCCTTTTTCAATATGGTCGCGCGCCGTTGAGCGCAGGCTGCCCCAGGCCCAGCCGACGCGGCCAGCCACTTCTCCGCGCTGCATCGCCAATTGCTCCTCCGCTGTGCCTGGATAGCCGTTGATGATGCGGAATCGCGTTCCCAGCACGTTGTTGAGGATCGCCGCATAGACGGCCCCATCGGAGGAAATGCCGGAGGAGCTGACGGCGAACTCCCTTGCTCGGGCATCCGCGATGCTCGTCAGTCCCGACGTGCGCCAGGAGACGCCGACGCTCCATTCGGTGTTCAGGCCGCCGATCCACGAGAGCTTGCGCGCGTCCGCCTTCACCTGGTCGCTGCCAAACAGTGGTTCGACGAGGGTCGAGCGCGTGCCGATGCCGAAGACGGAGCCGTCCTTGGGCGCGATGTTGGCGAGGT
This sequence comes from Hyphomicrobiales bacterium, assembly GCA_028290085.1. Taxonomy (GTDB): domain Bacteria; phylum Pseudomonadota; class Alphaproteobacteria; order Rhizobiales; family Beijerinckiaceae; genus Terripilifer. The sequence continues at coordinate 317 of JAQGKN010000138.1, read as the reverse complement.
AGTTGATCGAGCGGACGCCGCTCGCGCCGGGCATGTTCTGGACGACGATCGAAGGATTGCCGGGGATGTGGCGGCCGATGTGGCGTGCGAGGAGGCGTGAATAGGCGTCGTAACCCCCGCCCGCCGAAGATCCGACGATCAGGGTCACCTGACGGTTCCTGTAGAAGGCTTCCACTGTCTCGTCGACAGCACTTGCGGGGCCCGCGTGGGCGACGATCGCCGCGAGGGCTAGGAGGGGGATGGTCGTGTAGGATGAGATGCGCATCTGGGCCTCCGCTTGGCGCATCGTTCTATTTAAAGAACGATCTGTTCTTCAA
>JAQGKN010000117.1 GCA_028290085.1 Hyphomicrobiales bacterium | reverse complement strand
TGCCCAGACGCGGTGCGCTGAAGGCCGGATTAATGCTGGCGCTCGGCGCCGTCCTGCCGATCGTTTCGCCAGCCGCGGCAGCGGAGGATTTCTACAAGGGCAAGACGCTCCGCGTCATCGTCGGCTATGCGGCAGGTGGTGGTTACGATATTTATGGACGCGTCTTCGCGGAATATTTCGGCAAATATCTCCCGGGCCATCCGACCATCGTCGTGCAAAATATGCCGGGCGCGGGAAGTTTCGTCGCTGCGAAATATCTCTACAACGTGGCTCCGCAGGACGGCACCTATTTCGGGATGGTGTCGCAGACGCTGGCCCTCGACGCGACCATGAACGAGGACACGTCGAAGTTCGACGTGACGAAAATGCCTTATATCGGGCGTCTTCTCGACAACGTCGATGTCGGCGCTGGCAAGCCCGGCTCACGATTCAAGAGCTTCGACGATGCCCGCAAAATGGAGATAGTGGTGGGTGCCACGGGCGGTGCGTCCCCGGGCTTCCTGATGCCGGCCGCGCTGGTGAAATATGCGGGCGCGAAATTCAAGATCGTCTCGGGCTATGGCGGTAGCGCCGATGCCGCGCTGGCGCTGGAGCGCGGCGAAGTCGATCTCATCGCCTCTGTCGGCCTGCCTTATATTGCGCAGCGCAATCCGGAATGGCTGAAGGATCAGGCAGCGCCGATCCTCTACTCAATGGGATTGAAGCGCCATCCGCTGATTCCATGGGTGCCGACGCTGGGTGAACTGGGCACGACGGACGAGGGCAAGACGGTGCTTCGCACCATTGCCGCGTCCTCGGAAATCGGGCGCTCGATCAACATGACACCGGGCGTACCCGCCGAACGTCTCGCCTTGCTGCGCAAGGCTTTTCAGGACATGGTGAAGGATCCCGAGTTCATCGCGGAACTCGCCAAGCACGAGATCCCGATCTACGGCGCGACCGGCGAAGAGCTCGACGACATCACGCGCGAAGTGATGAAAACGCCCAAGCCCGTTCTCGAAAAACTCAAGGAATTGACCAAGCAATCCTGAGGTCTGGACGCGAAGGGCGGCAACGCACCCGCCCTTCGCGGCTTTCAATCAGCGGGCGATGAGCAGTTTGCCCAGACGTTCGCGCGCCTCGACCGGCGTTTTCGCCGCTTCCGTAATCACGTCATGCACCGCCTTCCCATCGATCGGGCTCGTGAACATGCCGGCTTCCGTCATCTCCGTTTTGAACGCCTTGGCTGCGGCCATTTTCATGAAGGCGTCCTGCAAGATCTGCGCGCGGTCAGCCGGAATTTCAGGCGGGGCCGCGAAGGGCATCGCCATGAAGAACGGGCTTTCCGCGAATTCGAGATAGGTCCTGTCGGTCGGGTCGGCCACGAGTTCGCGCGCGGTTGGCACGTCAGGCAGGCTCGGCAGGCGCGTCGCGCGGGCAAATTGCACGAGCACGCGTAGCTTGCCCTGATTCCACAGACCGGGACGCGCCGCCATGATGGCGCTGAGGTCGATCACCTGACCGTCGATCTCGCCACGCTCCATCGCAAGCCAGACGTCGTTGGCCCCGGGAAAACCGCTGATGATATTGGCTTTGACGCCCAGCAGATCGCGCGCAATCAGCGCGAAGGTCGTGTTGGTCGCCCCTATGCCGACGCCCCCGAGATTGAGTGGTGCTCCCCGCCGCGCATCTTCGCCTGTCTTGGCGGCATGAGATGCATTGACGACGAGCAGATAGCCGTCATCCGTGTAGGAAGACAGGCTTCCGAGCCAGGTCAGTTGCTGGGGATCGAAGGACACATTGGGATCGCCGACGAGTCGCAATTGCGGAATGCCGCGGCTGACCGTCGCGATGGTCAGGCCGTCGCGCGGCACGCTGCCAGCGAGGCGGTTGGCTGAGGAAAGCCCACCGCCGCCGGGCTGGTTCTGCACGACGATGCTGGGCCTGCCCTCGATATAATCAGGCAGGTGGCGTGCCACGATACGGCTGGCAATGTCATAGAAACCGCCCGGCGAAAAGGGGACGATCAGTTGAATCGTGCGGCCCTTGTAATAATCCGCCTGAGCTGCGGCCACGCCGCTGAAGCCCGCTCCGCAGGCAAAGGCAGAGGCCCCGAGAGCCAGTTGCGCAAAACCGCGCCGCGAGACCGAGATCTGGTCTGCTCCATGTGTCTTGATTGCCGAAATTGCTTCACCGGCCGTGCCGGTGAGGCTCGTGCTGCGCTCTCTCATGCTTCGCCCCGATAGTCTTTTCTTCGGCGCGGTCTTTCCGGCGCCGTTCTCAGCGGCGGCAATCTAGACGCATTCGGGCGTTCGCGCACCCCCGGTACGCACCTGCGAGCCAGAACCGTCGTGCCATATCTTGTTTGGTCAATACATCAAGCTCTGCAGTCGCCCGTGTCGCAGATCGACCCGTGATGACTGCGCGGAGAGTTTCGCCGGGAGACCTCCTTCTGAGAGTGCTAGCTTCTTATCTGGACGTTTCGGGGCTCCGGTTTTTCGAAGCCCCTGCTGAGGGAGTTGAGCTGATGTCTCTTCATATTGGCGACACCGCACCTGACTTCACCGTGGACACGACCAAGGGCGAAATCTCATTTCACGAATGGGCCGGAGATGCCTGGGTGTTCTTCTTCAGCCACCCCGCCGATTTCACGCCGGTCTGCACGACGGAGATGGGTAAAACCGCTAAGCTCGCGGAGCAATTCGCAACGCGAAACACCAAGGCACTGGGCCTCTCGACGGGTGCTGTGCCCGAACATCTCAAGTGGATCGGCGACATCAACGACACGCAAAAGACGGAGGTGCAATTTCCGATTGTCGCAGATGCCGATCTCAAAATTTCGAAACTCTACGACATGATCCACCCCAACCAGAGCGACACGCAGGCGGTGCGCTCGGTATTCATCATCGATCCGAAGAAGAAGGTGCGTCTCACCATGACGTATCCGATGAATGTCGGCCGCAAT
>JAQGKN010000087.1 GCA_028290085.1 Hyphomicrobiales bacterium | reverse complement strand
GCGCGCGGCGGGGCCGACCACGCGGGAAAGCGGCATCGATCAGCGCGGTCTCCGCCTCTGACAAACGTATATCGGCCGCGCCCGCATTTTCTTCAACGTGCGCGACCGTGGACGCTTTGGGAATCGCGAAAACCGAAGGCTGCCGCGTCAGAAAGGCAAGCGCGATCTGGCGCGTGGTCGCATCATGCGCCTTCGCGATATCCGCAAGCAGGCGACCTCCCGGCGTATGACCGCCTGGAAAACCGCCATGCCCGAATGGACTATACGCGGTGACGGCGACACGGTGCTGCTCGCACCACGGCAACACAGCATGTTCGATCGCGCGCTCCTGCAAATGGTAGAGGACCTGATTGCAGACGATGCTCGATTCGCCGGCAATCTTCCGGACCTTTTCAAGATCCGACACGTCGAAGTTGCTCACGCCGTAGGAGAGAATTTTGCCTTCCTCACGCAGCGCCTCGAAAGCCGCAAACGTGTCCTCCAGCAGAGGTGGTCCACGCCAGTGCAGCAGGTAGCAATCCAGCCGGTCGGTCTTGAGCTTGGCCAGCGATCTCTCGCAAGCGATCTTCGTCCCGAGTCGGGAGGCATTCTGTGGCAACACCTTGGAGACCAGGAACACCTCATCGCGCCGGCCCGAGATGGCTTGGCCGACCAGCTCCTCTGCGGCGCCAGCCCCATACATTTCCGCGGTGTCTATGTGATTCATTCCGAGATCGATGCCTCGACGCAAGGCGGCGATCGCGGAGGCGCGGTCGCCATCCTCAATGTACCAGGTCCCCTGGCCGATGATGCCGACCTCGCGCTGCAGCGGACCGAACGGCCGCTTTCGAACGCTGGTGCGCGCACGTTGCCTGGCGTTATGCGGCATGACGCTGCCCACGCGCGGCGCTGAACAGTTTGATCGTTTCCCGATTGAATGCCAGCAGATCATCGGGACTGCGGCTCGTGACCAAGCCCTTGTCCAAGACAGCTTCCTGGTCCACCCAATCCGCGCCGGCGTTCTCGAGGTCGCTTTTGAGCGAAGGCCATGAGGTCATGCGTCGGCCGCGCGCTGCGCCGGTCTCGATCACGGTCCAGGGACCATGGCAGATCGCTGCAACCGGTTTTCCGGCATCGAAGAACGCTCTCGCAAAAGCGACTGCATTTGGCTGAATGCGAAGCGAGTCCGGGTTGATAACGCCGCCCGGCAGCAGCAGCGCGTCGAAATCTTTCGGCTTGGCTTGATCGAGCTCCACATCAACCGGCAACTCCATGCTCCAGTCCGTAAAATTCCACGCCCGCACGCGTTGCTGTTTTGGCGAAACGATCTTGGTTGCGGCGCCGGCTTCGTCCAGAGCTTTGCGTGGCTCGGTGAGTTCGACCTGCTCGAAGCCGTCGGTGACGAGGATGGCCACGTTGAGTCCCTTAAGAGTGTCTTGTGCCATGATCCAGCTCCTTTCTAACCCTTGTGTCTGGTGTTAAGTGAGCGCCTTTCCGGGTGTAATGAGCGTCAGATTGCGGATGCGGTGGCTCACGAGAGCAAGTGTTCGCGGCTCACCGCCAGCGCTGGTCGACACAGGCCTTAGGTTTAAGACCCCCTGCGTCGGATTGTTCCGTGCGACATGAAGACCCGTCCTCCCATTCGCCGCGAAAGTGCGCTATTGAATCGCCCCGATGGCTAGCCAGGACCCAGCACTGCTGCGCCGCCTGTTGCGCGCGAAGGACCGTATGGACGCCGCCTCGGAAGAGGATTGGCCGGTCGAGCGGCTCGCCAATGTCAGCGGGGTCTCCGGCGCGCACTTTGCGCGGTCATTCAAAGAAGCCTTTGGCGTTCCGCCGCATCGCTATCTGCTGACGCGTCGCATTGAGCGAGCCAAGGCGATGCTCCGCGACTCGGACACCCCGATCATCGAGATCGCATTCCAAACCGGTTGGAGCAGTCTCGGAACCTTCGGGCGCGTTTTCCGCGACGTCACCGGCGAGAGCCCTAGCGAGCTCCGCGCTCGCGAGCAGGCGAGCGCCCATCAGTTCGACCAGGTACCACACTGCTTCGTTAGCGCTGCCGGCAGACCCGACCTCAAGATCGCAGTTTCGGAGAAGCGGCGGCGGGACGCCGACGATAGAACTGATACCGTGGAAACGGAGGATCCCAAATGACCGAGGGTATCGGAGTAGTTGGAATTGGCTCGACTTCTACGTGGGCAAGCTGGGCTTCCAGGCCCACACCGATGCGCGTAACGGGAGCTATCGCTGGCTCACGGTGAAGCATCCGAACCAGCCCTCGTTCGAGCTCGGCCTGTTCCTGCCGCAGGAGCCTGTGCTCGATGCGGCCACGGTGCGTACCATGCGCGAAATGGTGGCGAAGGGCGCCATGCCGCCGCTTACCCTTGTCGTCGACGATTGTCGCGCCGCCTATGACAAGCTGCGTGCCAATGGCGTCGAGTTCAACCAAGAGCCGCTGGGCGTAGCGCTCATCGTCTCACGAACTGGTTGGGCACGGTCAGGAGCAGGGTGTCAGCTTCGGCGATCGCCTCGTCCTTCGTGAGTTGCTCAATAAGGATGTGCGGTTCGGCAGCATAGCTCCGACCGAAGCTGTCCTCGTTTTCTCGTCTATAAAGCCGACCTGATCCGCTTCGACGCTGCCGTGTCCGAAATAGGCCCGATCGCGATCGTCAACCAGCGCGAAGATGCTGCGGCTGACCGACACGCGCGGCTCACGTGCGTGCCCGCGGTACGAGGGGCTCGTCTCCCAGCTCCGGCACAAGCGAGAGGAGATCCGTGGTGGCGGCGGGCACCACCGAGTACGCGATGCGGTCGCGGTGTACGCCGAGTGCCTTGGCTAGACGATCAAGCGATGCCACCGGGACAGCGGCATTTTGGTTTTCTATAGAGCGAAGCTGCCGCTCGCTATTCCCGACCGCATGGGCGAGCTCCTTTTGAGTAGACCCACGCTCCAGATGCTCGCGCAACTGCTTCACAATTGACCCGTTTGGGGTAACTTTCTTCATCCCGGCCTCCGCATGTCATTCTCCATGCAGGGTACACGGCGCGTGATTTCTGTGGCGGCACGCGAGCCGCAGGCGTGCGGAAGTAAGCCGACAAAATACCGGTTGGCTGCCCCCTTACGGCCCTGCGCGCCTCTCATTCCAACCCGGCCTCACATTCGGGTATCTTTGCGACCGACATTGCCTTAATTGCCAATCTCTTTGCCAAGCTCGCGCCAATGCGCAGCTTGCTGAACCCAGAGCTACTGTCGGCTTCGAGCTCGCTTGATGCGAGCGTTATCTCGCCGTGCGGTTGCGAGCACCTGCGGAAATGGGAGCTAACCGGCGCTAGCGTCTCGTCAAGTACCTCCGATGATACGTACTTTCCGTTTAGCATTGGGTTCCGCTATGCACTCGCCGAGGTCTCCTTCCGGCGTTGCCCCCAAGTTCGGCTTCTGACTCGAAGCGGACACTGAATTTATCAGAGCTGAGACTCGGGAACTTTGAGCGGCTACGCAGCAGGATCAAGGTCCGCAGCGAGATTGCACGCGCCACGAGACGGCACGCAATCAAGCCACGCAGTTCGCACTGGGAAGCGCTAGCGCATGGTCGAAAGTCGTGCCGCGAGCTGGTTAAGTCCCCAGTCGCGCGCCAGCTCTTCGGCGCGCGCCCAATTCGACCGTTGCACCCGACTGGGGTTGATTGGCGCCGCGCGATCCATGGTGGCGATCTGCTTGTAGCGTCGAAGCGCTTCGGCCTGCTCGGAGTAGCGTCCGGCCGCGAGCATGTCCTCCAGCGTCCCGTATTTGCGCAAGAGGCTGGCCGCGGTCGCGGAGCCGACGCCCCTTGCGCCGGGGATCCTGTCCGACGGATCGCCGCGCAGCACGATGAAATCCGGCACCTGGCTCGGCTCGACGCCGTAGCGCGCGCGAACCTCCGTTGGACCGATGCGGGTCCATACGCCTCCCTTGGCAGGCTGCAGGATAGTGGTCAGTTCGGAGGCAAGCTGAAACATGTCGCGGTCGGCGCTGGCGAGCGACGTGCGTCCGCCCTTGCGCTCCTGGCGTGTCACCACCGTCGCGAGAAAATCGTCGGCCTCATAGCCGGCGCCCTTGGCGCACAGAAATCCGAACGCCTCGACCAGCGCCGGCAGATCTTGCAATTGCTCCAGAAGATCGTCGTCAAATTGCCGGCCCTCCTGATACGTCGGAAGAAGCTTCTTTCGGTAAGTTGGACTTTCGAGCGTGTCCCAGCCCACGACCACGGCCTAAGGCTGTTCGCGTTCGTAAAGCGCAAGCAGCGCATTGGCAAAGCCAACGATCGCGCCTCCGTGCGGCCATCCTTGCGGCGGATCGTGCGCGGTAAAGCGTGATAAGCGCGATGCGTGAAGTAGTCGCCATCTATCAGAAGCAGGGTCGATTGCGCGGCTTGCATCTTCTCTCCGTACACACGTCGCTTGGGGAACGGAAATGGACGGCCAAGCTTCGCGTTGGCGCTTGTTCAGGCGCGGCCAAACGTATGACACACGCTGCTCGAGGGAAACGGGGTGTAGTCCGATCCGCGTACTTCGGCGATGGCTGGTCTACGCCACAGCTTCGTGGAACGGCAGCTTCGTCGGGCGTATGATGCCGTTGAACGACGCGATGCGAAGCAGCGGCGCCCGGCCGATCTGGCTCTTTTACCTTGTGGTCGATAACGTCGATGAGACCGCGAAACTCATCGGCGAAAAGATGCGGTTCGCGTGCAGGCTCTCGAGTCGCGATAATCTCTTGCAGCGCGGGCCTTCCTACGGGCAGTCTATGCAAAACTATGCAGAAGCAAGTAGATGAACATCGGACGCGTTTCTCTGACCTCGGTCGCTCTGGCGGGTGCATGCGTGCTGGCGACGAGCGTGACATATGCTGACGATCGCAAGAGCGCTGCATTCGAGATCATCGACCGCAATGCAGCGACAATGGCTCAGATCAGCGACTCGATCTACTCATATGCCGAACTCGGCATGCAGGAAGTGAAAAGCACGAAGCTTCTGAAGGAAACACTCGAGGCCGCGGGTTTCGAAGTCGAGATGGGCGGCGCCGGAATGCCGACAAATCTCTGGGCGAAGTGGGGCAGCGGCAAGCCCGTGATCGCCATTTCGACCGAAATCGACGCGCTGCCAGAAGGATCTCAGACACCAGGGTCGATCGCGCGAAAGCCCCTGGTACCGGGCGCTCCCGGCCATATGGAAGGCCACAACACCCATGGCGGCGTCGCGACTGGCGCGGCGTTCGCGGTCAAGACCATCATGGAGCGCGAAAAGCTTCCGGGCACGATCATCGTTTCGTTCGGCCCCGCCGAGGAGCAGCTGATCTCTCGCCCCTTCCTCGTGCGCGCGGGTTACTTCAAGGAAGTCGACGCCGCGCTGATCATTCACATCGGCGACAATCTCGACACCGGTTACGGCTTGCAAAATTATGCCGCCATCAGCGCCAAATTCACGTTCCACGGAAAGACCGCGCACGGCGCCAACAATCCGTGGAACGGAAAAGACGCCGTGGACGCCGTCGAATTGATGGACATCG
>JAQGKN010000082.1 GCA_028290085.1 Hyphomicrobiales bacterium | reverse complement strand
GAGCGTAGGAGCGGGGGCGAGGCTTGTTCATCATGCGGCCTCGTTGAGCGTGATGGCGGCAGCGCGCGTCTGCATGCTGAGCATGGAACTGCGCAGCAGATATTCTCGTGCCTTGACGGGATCTGCGGCCGTGCGGGCGAGGTCGTCGAGCGTCTGCTTGCGGGCCACCGGCTCGCGCGTTTCCAGCTGCTTCTTGTTGGCAATGGATTGCGCTTGCACGAATTCGATGGAGACGGTGCGGCGCTGCAACGAGTAGAGATCGAGCAGATTATCCGGCCCGCCATTCAGGACCTGCGTCAGCTTTTCGGCAAGGTTTTCCGCGTCTTGCAGGCCGCCGTTAAGGCCCATTCCGCCGATGGAATTGTTCAGATGCGCGGAGTCGCCTGCAAGCAGAACGCGCCCTTTGCGGAACGTGCTCGCGACCCTCTGGTGGATCGTATAGAGGTTGCGATGCACGATGTCGTAGGTCTCGCCGGGGAAGAACTTCTGCAGCCGCGCATGAACGGCTTCATCGCTCATGAGGTCGGCCTCGCTTGCATTCGCGTCGGCGGGGAACACGGTGCGCCAAAGACCCGGAGGGCCGTCGGCCGCGACCTTGAAGCAATTGCACCACTCGTCGGGGTCGGCGAAATAGTTGCGATAGCTGTAGCCCAGACGCGCATTGAAATCGAAGGTTGTCGTCAGCACGAGAAAGCGCTCGGCCCATGTGAAGCCTTCGAATGCGATTTCTGCCTGCTTGCGAACCGTGCTGCGACCACCGTCCGCGCCGATGAGGTAAGAGCCGTCGTGCTTTTCTTCACCCGTTTTCGTGCGAACGCTCGCGGTGACCCGGTCGCTCTTCTGCTCGATGCCGGTCAGTTCGTGGCCGAACAGGATTTCGACGTTCGGCATGTCGATCAGACGCGACATGAGGATCTTGGACGTTTTGAACTGCTCGCACTGGATCACATAGGGGTACGCCGTGTCCTTGGCGAGAAGTGCGAGATCGAACTGTGCGACGAGCTCGCGTGACGGGCGGTCCCAGAACTGGAAGAGCGGCGCGGTGAGGCCGACGCGGGCCATGTCCTCCACGAGGCCGGCCTTGCCGAGCACTTCAAGCGTTGCCGGATGCGTCGTCGCAGCGCGCGGATCGGCCTGCAATTCATCGTTCACATCGAAGAGGCGAACAGGAATGCCCTGACGGCCCAGAAGCAGCGCGCAAAACAATCCGACAGGTCCGCCGCCCGAAATGAGAACTCTCTGATCCGCCTTCATAGTGTCTTCCTCTTTTCCTGCGGTGACGCATGGGCGCCGCGCATTACATGTTTCGCGTAAGATTGTCGCGGAAGGCTTCGATGTGGGCGCGCATCGCCTGTTCGGCGCCACTCGGATCGCGATCCTTGATGGCGGCGAGAATGGCTTCGTGCTGGGCCTGAACGCTCTCGTGATGGCCGGGCCGGTTCAGCGAAATGAACCAGAACCGCAGCGAGCGGTCGTGCAATTTCGCAAGAACGTCGCCGAGCACCACGTTTTTCGAGGCGCGCGCGAGAACCCAGTGAAACTCGCGGTCGAGCCGCATGAGATGCTCGCTGTTGCGCGCTTCGATCCATTGGGCCGCGCGCCCCAGAATGTCTGAGAGATGCATCAGCTCGTCGGCGTCGGCACGGTCGGCGGCGAGCCGCACGCAATAGACTTCATTGAGCAGCCGGACCTCGATGATCTGCATGATCTCATCGAGACTGACGGGCTTTACGATGACACCCTTGCGCGGGATGACGTCGAGCATGCCTTCCAGCATCAGGCGGTCGATGGCCTGATGCACGGGCGTGCGGCCGATGCCCAAAGTCGCTGAGACAAAGGCTTCGTTGATATATTCGCCCGGACGGAAGGCGCAGGTGATGATGCGATGCTTGATCGCCTCATAGGCTGCGTCACGCAGGGATTGCGGCTCAGGCATGGCGAAGACATGAGCCCCAGGCGTGTGGGGCTGCGTGTCATCCGGGATGATCGCCATGCCTTCGTTGTTCATCCCACCACCGGAAGCTTTTCGAGGCTGTAGGCGTGCTTGATGGTGCGTCCGAGGATCGGGTCTTCCATTTCGAATTCGAAGACGTCGGCCGGGCGAATGCCGCCCTTGGCTGCAAAGGTACCGCAGAGCATGATCGTGCCCTCGTCGAGCGCCTTCTTGCCCGCATAGCCCTCGATCAGTGTTGCGGGATCGAGCATGGCGTTGACCGTGCCCTCCTGGTAGAGCACGCGAGCGCCGTTCTCCTGGATATAGGAGCGCAGGACGATGCGGTCCCAATGTCCTGCGACATCGGCGAAGCGCCAGAATTCACCGGCCAGCGGCTTCTCGCACATCTGCTTCGAAACGGTGACGTTGTAGGTTTCGACCTCACGGTCGGTATGGTCCGAGCCGACGCCGACCCACATTTCGCCGCCCCATTGGGCCAGCACGAATTCCACTTCGCCGCTCGACGCGGTGCCGGTGGTCTGGATGACGGGCGCGGTCGTCACGCGGGTCGCGGAGACGCGATAATAGATGGGGGTCGTGGCAGGGCGGGCGACGCCCAGAGCCTCCAGCTCGACGATGTGCTTTTCCAGCGCGACGCGGTCGCGGCCTGTCCAGCCGGCCACGATGGCATTGCTGATCGCAATGTCGGTGATTTCGGCCTCGGGGCCTTTTTGGAGCTTGATCTGCATCTTCTTCACGACACCTTTCGCGGGTGGTCTTTCGTTCCGGGCTTGTGAAATATCACCGTAATATGTCTGGAACGGCTGTCAACAGACTGGCTTGAAATAGTCCTGGCGCGTTGGGGAATGCTTTCGTGCTGTCAGGCTGAAGCTGCGTAGAAGGCCGCGTAGCGCGCGCCGTCCGGGTGCAGACGCGCCGCCTCACGGGCTCCCGCGTCACCTCCCAATGCTCGGGCGTGAAGGGAGAGGAATGCGGCAAAGGATTCGTCGCCGGAATCCCGGCCGTGCAAGGCGTAGACCCGCAGGGCGTCTTTCTTGCCGCGCAGGGAGAGGGAGCCGAGATCAACGAAGTGGAAGCCCGTTGCTGCGCGCGCAGTTGCCTCCGACACGAGAATGGGGACGTGCAGGTCTTTGGTGGCCGCTTCGAGCCGCGCCGCGATATTGACGTTGTCGCCGACGGCCGAATAATCGAAGCGCTGTTCGGAGCCCATATTGCCGACGAAGGCATCTCCTGTGTTGATGCCGATGCCGATGGAAACTCGCGGGGGCTCTTGGTCTTCCGTTGCGGCGGCGAGTTTTTCCTCGATCCCTGGCACGCATTCCAGCATGGCGAGTGCTGCGGCACAGGCTTTTGTTGCATGGTCAGCCACATCGTGCGGCGCATTCCAGAATGCCATCAGGCCATCGCCGATGAATTTGTCGATGGTGCCGGCGTGCGTGAGAACAGCATCAGTAAGTGGTGTGTGCAGGGCGTTGAGGAAAGCGACGACGCTCTGTGCGTCGAGCTTCTCAGCACGGGCCGTGAATTCGCGCGCGTCGCAGAAGAGTATCGTGAGTTCGCGTGCTTCGCCGCCAAGCCGCAAGCGCGTGGGGTCGGCGGCCAGACGCTCCACGACGGCGGGCGCGAGATAACGGGAGAAAGCGGCACGTACACGCCGCTTGTCACGGTCGCTGCGGCGGTAAAGCCGCAAGGTCACGGCGCCGAATGTCGCGAGCGTTGTGGCGCCCGGCAAAATCGGATCGAACAGCAGATCGCCATGCTGGAACGCAAGCCATGACGATGCGCCGATCAATGCGATGATCGCTGCGGTGGCGAGCGTCGCCGTGAGCGGGCGCAAGCGCATTGCTGTCGTGCCTGCAAAGAGGCTTGCCAAAACAAGCACAAAAGCTTCGATGCCGGGCGCATAGTCCAGGCGATTCAGGCGCGCGCCAGTCAGCGCATGTTCGAGGAGTTCAGCGTGAATTTCGACGCCGGGCACAGCGGCATCGAGTGGTGTTGAGCGCGTGTCGGAGAGCGCGGCGGCGCTCGTTCCCACCAGCAAAATTCGACCCGTGAGTTCAGAGGGCGCCACCTCGCCTTCGATTACGCGCCATGCCGGAATGAACCGGCCGGCCTGGTGCCCTGCAAAGCGGATACGCACGGCTCCGTCTCGTTCAGTTACCAGAGTTATGTCGCCGATCTTCGCTTCGAGCATCGCGGCGGGTGGTCGTTGCGTCGATTTGAGGATGATCGTGCCTGCAGTTTGCGCGACGCGCAAAGCTTCTGCGTCGAGCGATGGCACGAGCGTTGTTTCGCCCTCATGCATCAATGCGAAGACGGTCGGCACCTGACGCACGATTGAATCTCGGTCCGGCAGATAGTTGATGGCGCCAAGGCCTGTTGCTGCCGCGCGAAAGGCGGGCAGGGGCAAGACAGCGTGCGCGAAGGTTGGCACCACCGACGCGACGTGCTGGCCCAATTCTGCGAAGCTCGCTTTCGAGGTGAAGAGCTGGTCCGGCGACGGCTGTGAGGTCAATGCGAGCGCGAGCACGCTGGGCACCTCTCCAAGCGCCTGCGTGAATGGATCCACGGTGTCGCGTTCCAGCACGCGGGAGAGAGCGTCGCGTTCTGGCGAGGCCGGCAGCTGCGCGATCAGGCGCTGTGGCGATAACCGGTCTTCTTCCGCAAACAGAATGTCGAATGCGACGGCTGCGGGATGCGCCTGCGCCAATTGCCTCGTCAACTTCGCGAGAAGATCGCGCGGCCATGGCCATTGGCCGTATCTGGCGAGGCTCGCCTCGTCGATATCGATGATGCGGACCGGCAGATCGTCGCGCCAGACGCGAGGATCGAGCCGCTGATATTCGTCGAAGAGCAGGTGGCGGACCTGAGTGACAAGCCCGAAGTCGCCGAGCGTTAGAAGCAGTCCGAACACGAGCGGTAGAAGGAGCGTCAGCAGCCCCGCCAGACGTGTGCGCCAGAGTTCGGCGTTTCGTGAAACGGAGCCTTTGGGGTCCATCTGCGTCTTAGGCGAGATCGATGCGGATCGGCACGTGATCGGATGGCTTTTCCAGTGCCCGCATATGCTTGTCGATCGTCACGTTCTGCAATCTGTCTGCGGCCTGCGGCGAAAGCAGCAGATGATCGATGCGGATGCCGAGGTTCTTTTGCCAGGCGCCCGCCTGATAATCCCAGAATGTGTAGAGCCCGGCGTCATCAGCCACTGCACGTAGCGCATCGGTCAGGCCGAGGTTGAGTAGCGTACGAAATTTCTCGCGTGTCTGGGGCAGGAACAGTGCGTCGTTCGCCCAGGCGGCGGGATCGTAAGCGTCACGGGGGCCGGGAATGACGTTGTAGTCGCCAGCGAGGACAAGGGGTTCCTCGAGCTTCAGAAGGTCGCGCGTATGGGCGATGAGGCGGTCCATCCAGGCGAGCTTGTATGTGTATTTCTCGGTGCCGACAGGGTTGCCATTGGGCAGGTAGATCGAGGCCACGCGCACGATTTTGTCGCCGTCAGGAATGGTCGCCTCGATGTAGCGGGCGTGCGCATCGTTCTCGTCGCCCGGAAGTCCCGTGCGCACTTCAATCGGGCGCTTGGAGAGGATGGCGACACCGTTGAACGTTTTCTGTCCATGAACGGCGACGTTGTATCCGGCAGCCTCCACTTCGAGGCGCGGGAAGGCCTCGTCCATGCATTTCAATTCCTGCAGGCAGAGCACGTCAGGCTCGACCTCCTTCAGATAGGCAAGCAGGTGC